>NZ_DLOC01000079.1:0-33665 GCF_002478465.1 Empedobacter sp. UBA7494 | reverse complement strand
GCATAAAGTTTTAGGCATAAAGCTTTAAAACAATGAACCAAACATATATTATAGATGGAGTTAGAACTCCAATTGGTAAATTAAAAGGTGGATTATCTGCTGTTCGTCCAGATGATATGGGGGCAATGGTAATCGCCGAATTATTAAAAAGAAATCCATCAATTGATCCTGCTGCATTCTACGATGTAATTTTAGGGAATGCAAATCAAGCAGGAGAGGATAACCGTAATATAGCTCGTATGTCGGCTTTATTATCTGGATTACCTTACACAGTTCCAGGTGAAACAGTGAATCGTTTATGTGCTTCTGGCTTATCAGCTGCAATTGCAGCATCGAGAGCAATTCAGGTTGGTGATGCACAATTAATGATTTCTGGTGGAGCAGAATCGATGACACGTGCACCTTTAGTAATTTCTAAATCGGCTTCTCCATTTGGTGGTGATGCACAAATTTATGACTCAACTTTTGGTTGGCGTTTTATTAACCCAAAAATGAAAGAAATGTGGGGAGTTGATGGAATGGGTAATACAGCTGAAAATTTAGCAGAGCGTGATAATATTTCGCGTGATGATCAAGATTTATTTGCGGTTTGGTCTCAACAAAAAACGGCTGCTGCGCAAGCGAATGGACGTTTAGCGAAAGAGATTGTTCCTGTTGTTATTCCACAACGTAAAGGTGATGCTATTATTTTTGATATAGATGAATTCCCAAAGAATAATACAACAATGGAGATTTTATCAAAGTTACGCCCAGCTTTCAAAGCAGATGGAACGGTAACTGCGGGTAATGCTTCTGGGCTTAATGATGGTGCGGCAGCGAATATTTTAGCTTCTGAACAAGCGATTAAAGATTTTGGTTTAACACCAATGGCACGTATTGTTTCTTCTGGTGTTGCAGGTGTTGAGCCTCGCATTATGGGAATTGGACCAGTGAATGCAACTAAAATTGCATTAGAAAAAGCTGGTTTAACAATGAATGATATTGATGTAATTGAATTAAATGAAGCTTTTGCAGCGCAATCTTTAGCATGTACGCGTGCATTAGGTTTAGTAGATAACGATTCTCGTATCAATCCAAATGGTGGAGCTATCGCTTTAGGACATCCACTTGGAATGTCAGGAGCGCGTATCTTAAATTCTGCGGCTTACGAATTACAAGCTACAGGAAAACGTTATGCATTGGTTACAATGTGTATCGGTTTAGGACAAGGTTACGCTGTAATTATTGAAAGAGCATAAAAAATAGATTCTAGTATTGAGAAGTTAGATATTAGATTTTAGTGATGTTGAACTTGTTTCAGTATCACATTAACTTAATGAGATTCTGAAATAAACACAGAGTGACAATTAAATAAAATCTCATTACTCAATACTACTATCTCAAATCTACAAATTATGATTTACGAATTCAAAGGATATAAACCCGTTGTTCATCCAACAGCATTTATTCATCCGCAAGCTGTAGTGACAGGAAATGTGATTATTGGGAAAGATGTTTACATTGGTCCAGGTTGTGCGTTACGTGGTGATTGGGGACAAATTATTATCGAAGATAATTGCAATGTACAAGAAAATTGTACGATTCATATGTTTCCAGGAACAACAGTTCAATTAAAAGAAAAAGCGCATATCGGTCACGGCGCAATTATTCACGGCGCAATAATTGGTCGTAATTGTATGGTTGGGATGAATGCAGTTGTTATGGATAATGTTGTGGTAGAAGACGAATGTATTGTTGGTGCTTTAGCTTTTGTAAAGGCTGATACACATATTCCGACTAGAAGTGTAGTGGTTGGAAATCCTGCAAAAATCGTAAAACAAGTTTCGGATCAAATGATCGAATGGAAAGATCAAGGTACTCAACAATATATGCAATTACCAAGTGATTGTCATGATAGTTTAAAACCTTGTGAACCATTAACAGAAGTTCCAGATTATTATTACGAGTCAATGGCTTCGAATTATAAAACGTGGAATGAAAGTAAGTAAAACGATTTTCGAAATTCGAATTCCGTAAACGTATTAAAAACACAAACAACATAAAAATGGCTAAACAATTAGAAAATTATGCTTTAGGACAATGGACAAAAGGTTCGTCTGAAGGGCAAATGTTATATAACGCCATCAATGGCGAAGAAATAGGAACTGCATCATCAGCTGGATTAGATTTCGGTGCGATGATGGATTATGCACGTACAGTTGGTGGACCAGTTTTACGTAAAATGACGTTCCAAGAAAGAGGTTTAATGTTGAAAAAATTAGCCTTATACTTAATGGATCGTAAAGAAGAATTTTACACGGTTTCTTGGGCAACAGGTGCAACACGTGCAGATTCTTGGGTTGATATTGAAGGAGGA
This sequence comes from Empedobacter sp. UBA7494, assembly GCF_002478465.1. NCBI lineage: Bacteria > Pseudomonadati > Bacteroidota > Flavobacteriia > Flavobacteriales > Weeksellaceae > Empedobacter > Empedobacter sp. UBA7494. The sequence continues at coordinate 31,309 of NZ_DLOC01000079.1, read as the reverse complement.
ATTGGAAACTTATTTGCCAATGCATCTTTACGACGTCAATTCGGAGATCAACCATTTTATGTTGAAGGAGAAACGCATAAAATCTCTAAAAACGGAACATTCTTAGGTACACATATTTTAACACCAAAACGAGGTGTTGCAATACATATCAATGCATTCAACTTTCCAGTTTGGGGAATGTTAGAAAAAGTTGCGGTTAATTTATTGGCTGGAGTTCCAGCTATTGTAAAACCTGCGACAATTACATCTTTCTTAACGGAAACTGTTGTTCGCGCAATCATCGAATCTGGAATTTTACCTGACGGTGCTTTACAATTAATCACAGGTTCAGCAAACGGAATTTTAGATAATGTAGAGTCAGAAGATGTTGTGACATTTACAGGTTCTGCTTGGACAGGACAAATGTTAAAAGCACATCCAAGAATTACTTCAGAAGGTGTTCCATTCAACTTAGAAGCAGATTCTTTAAATGCTTGTGTTTTAGGAGAAGATGTACAAGTTGGCTCACCAGAATTTGATATTTTCATTAAAGAGGTTACACGTGAAATAACAACTAAAGCAGGACAAAAATGTACAGCGGTTCGTCGTGCATTGGTGCCAGCTCATTTGGTTGAGGATGTTCAAATTGCTTTAGGACAACGTTTAGCAACGACTACAATTGGAGATCCAAATGTGGAAGGTGTTCGTATGGGAGCTTTAGCGGGAGCAGCGCAAGTAAAAGAAGTTCGTGAGAAAGTAGAAGAATTAGCTAAAACACAAGAAATTATTTTTGGAAACTTAGATAATTTCGAAGTAAAAGGTGCTGATAAAAACAAAGGTTCTTTCATTTCTCCAATTTTATTCTTCAACAACGATCCATTCAATAAAACGGACGTTCACAATATCGAAGCTTTTGGACCAGTTTCTACGATTATTCCTTACAATGGAACTGCCGAAGCAATTGAGTTAGTGCGTATGGGGAAAGGATCGTTAGTGTGTTCTATTGTTACTGCTGATAATGATATTGCGACTGAATTCGTATTAAATGCAGGTTCATTACATGGGCGTATTGTTATTTTAGATGCTGAATGTATCAAAGAATCGACAGGTCACGGATCACCACTTCCTTTATTAGTTCACGGAGGTCCAGGTCGTGCAGGAGGAGGAGAAGAAATGGGAGGAAAACGTGGTGTATTACACTATATGCAACGTACAGCAATCCAAGGTTCTCCAAATAAATTGACGGCAGTTACGCAACAATATCAATACGGAGCAGATTATATTGAAGAAGATAAACATCCATTTGCGAAGCATTTCGAAGAAGTAAAAGTTGGTGATACATTAATCACAGCAAAACATACGATTCAACAATCAGATATTAATGCATTTGCAGCTTTATCTGGTGATAATTTCTATGCACACGTTGACGCAACTTCTTTAGAAGGAACTATTTTTGAGCGTAATGTTGCTCACGGGTACTATTTATTGTCTAAAGCGGCAGGTTTATTTGTTTTAGCGAAAAAAGGTCCAGTTTTATTAAACTATGGTTTAGATGAATGTCGTTTTGTGAAGCCTGTATATCCAGGTTCTACAATTGGAGTGCGTTTTACGTGTAAAGAAAAAATCGATCAAGAGAAAAAAGATGAAAACGATGTGGCAAAAGGAATTGTTCGTTGGTTAGTTGATATTTACGACGAAACGGGAGAAACAGTTGGTATTGCAACAATTTTAACAATGGTTAAAAAATTAAATCAAGATTAATTTATTTAGATAATGTGATAATTCGTTAATTAGCTAATAATTTTCAAATTATCTCATTAACATATATTCAAATTAGAAATGAAAGCTTACGTAAAATCAGATATACAAAACGGAATTGGTACAATTGAATTCTTTCATCCACAAAGTAATTCAATGCCAGGTTCTCAATTAAGAAACTTAGCATCTGAAATCGAGAAATTAGGAAACGATGACGAAGTAAAAGTTATTGTTTTGAGAAGTGCTGGAGACAGAACATTCTGTGCTGGTGCATCTTTTGACGAATTAATTTCAATCAAAGATAGTGAAACTGGTCTAGAATTTTTCTCTGGATTTGCATACGTTATTAATGCGATTAGAAAAGCAACAAAATTCGTTTTAGCACGTATTCAAGGTAAAGCAGTTGGTGGTGGCGTTGGAATTGCATCGGCAGCAGATTATACTTTTGCAACAGAATTTGCGTCTGTAAAGTTATCAGAATTGGCTGTAGGTATCGGACCTTTTGTTGTTGGACCAGCAGTTGAACGTAAAGTTGGAAATTCTGCTTTTACACAAATGGCGATTAATGCAACTGAATTCCAAACAGCAGAATGGGCAAAAGAAAAAGGTTTATACGCAGATGTTTTTGAAACTATTGAGGAAATGGATGCTTCTATCAATTCTTTAGCTACTAAGTTAGCTAACTCTAATCCAGAAGCAATGAAACATTTGAAACGTGTTGCGTGGGAAGGAACAGAAAATTGGGATGAGTTATTAATCGAGCGTGCAAAAATTTCGGGTGAATTAGTTTTATCAGAATTTACGATTAACGCGATTAACAAATTCAAAGCAAAATAAGAATACAATATAGTTTATAAAAAAATCCACTTCATTTGAAGTGGATTTTTTATCTTAAAATAATTTAGATTTTGCAATTGTTGTTTTTAAATTTGCAGTATGGGAGTAGCTGAATTATTATTAAAACGTAAACAAGAATTAATCGAAAAGAACAAAACAGAAGGTTTAGCTTTTCGAGAAGAATATAAATTAAAAGAAGGTGTAACCGAAACTGATAGTGGATTATTGTATGAAGTAATCACATTGGGAGAAGGAGTGAAACCAATTTTGTCCGATACCGTTTTATGCCATTATCATGGAACAAATATCAATGGAGAAGTTTTTGATAGTTCGGCTCTACGCAAGAAACCTGCAGCTTTTCCTTTGGAAAATGTAATAAAAGGTTGGGCAGAAGGAGTACAATTAATGCCTATCGGAAGCAAATTTAGGTTCGTTGTAAAACCAGAAATTGGTTACAAAGACCGAGAAATTTCGAAAGAATTAGGTCCTTACTCTACTATGATTTTTGAAGTAGAGTTGATGGGGATTTTATAAAATATTAAAAAATAAAACCATTTCTAATGAAGTGGTTTTGTTTTTTAATATTTTCTCTATTTTTTCAATATTTCATCAAAAAATTCTTTCGAATCGTTATCAAACGTAGGTTTTTGTAACAATAATTGAGAAATTTTTACAATTTTATCAAAATCTTGTTGTGTAAAATATTCACCAAAATGTTCGTTGCAAAAATCACCAACATTTCCTAAAACGATATTCACTTCATCTTCGCTCAACTCACCTTTTTGTTTCCAACGTTCACGGAACAAACTTGCTGCTAAATAAGAAGAAATATCAATCAAATCATCAATCGAAATGTTAGATCCGTTTTTCAATTTTGCCATAATCAACGTATCCATATCGCGATAAATCACTTCTCGTATTGTCAAATCTTTATTTTCCATTCTTTGTATTCTTTCGCAAAATTAGAGATTAAAATTTGGTTCTACCTGAAATTTCATCAATTCTTTCGTTTTTGGATGTGTAAATTCCAAAGATTCTGCATGTAAATGTAAACGATTTGCTTTTTTTCCATATAAATCATCGCCAATAATTGGCGCATTTAGTCCCAAACGATGCGAAGCATGCATGCGCAATTGATGTGTACGACCAGTAATTGGATAAAAATAGACAAGCGTTTTATTGCTTTTTCTTGTAATGACTTCATATTTCGTTTGTGCCTTTTTTCCATGTTCATAACAAACCATTTGTCGTGGTCTATCGTCCAAATCGACACGCAAAGGCAAATCTATAAAACCATAATCGCGCTCAATATTTCCATCTAAAAGTGCAATGTAGCGTTTCTGAACTTTACGTTTAATGAATTGTTGTTGAAGAAGTTTATGACTTTCTTTATTTAACGCCAAAACAAGAATTCCAGAAGTTGACATATCCAAACGATGAACAATAATTGGACCTGTTGCCAATGGAAATTGATGTTTAATTCTAAGATAAACCGAATCTTTAATTTCAATTCCAGGAACCGAAAGAAACTCTTCTGGTTTATTGATAACAACCAGATCATCATCTTGATATAAAATTTCTAATTCTTCAACGGTAGAATTTTGCTTCAACAATAAGTTTTCATTCAGTTCAATTCCTTGCAACATATGTCCCAAAATAGGCTCACATTTTCCTGTACAAGCTGGATAAAATTGACCATGTTTTCTAACTTCAGACTTTGGCGAATCTCCCCACCAAAACTCAGCCATACAAATTGGTTCTAAATCATTTTGAAACGCATATTGCAATAATTTGGGTGCAGCACATTCTCCAGCAGCAGCTGGAGGTTGTTGAAAAACAGTGTTCGAAAAAATCTCTAATAATCCTTTTTCTTGCTTAAACTTATTCAAGAACTGATATTGATTAAATAATTGATTTTGAAGCGAATTAGATTTTGTTTTTCGTTCTTCTTTTAATGAATTGATTTCAGTCTCAAAAACATTTATTTTGTTTAATAAAAACTGTTTTTCAGCATCAAGTTTTTCACTCAAAACTCTGAATTCGTATTTATCGCGTAAACTTTGTTTGACTAAATCTTCTTCAAAACTCTGAAGTTCTTCTTGAGATAAAGTTGGAGAAATTGTTTCGCGTTGAAATTTTCGGTTTTTTTTATTTGATTTTAAAAGTTGTTTTCCTTCTTCAATTTTTAATTTAGAATTGATTTCAAATTGAATAAAATCTTCTTTAAGTTGTAGATAGTTTTGATTATTCTCTAATGATTCTAAAATACGATTGATTTCATTCAAACGTTCTTCTTGTTCTAAGAAAAAACCATTTTTATTCAACATATCAAAAACAGGTGGAACAAAAAGTTTGTGCTGATTAGTATTAGCTAATTTCCCCGAAACAGCTGCTAAATATCCGACTTCATTTTTTTTATTTCGAACAACTAAAACTCCAAACATTTTACCAATTGGAGTAGAAGATAGATCATTTTCTAAACCAAAATTATGTTCAAAATCGGTTTGAGTTTCCAAGTATTTTTTTAGCTCTTTACACGCTTGCTTCGCAATTTCAGTTGGTTCATAATAAAATGGATAATCAAACTTTTCGGGAAGTTCGTATGTTGTAATTGGTTGTTTAAAATATTGAAAATAACTGGACATTTGTTTCTTTAAAATCGATGCAAAGATACAGTTTAAGGTATAAATTTAGAAAAGAATAGTTTTAAAATACCAAAAAAAAGCTTGATTAATCAAGCTCTTTTTTTAATCGTCTATCGTATCTTTTTTGATGATTTTCGTATTATTTGGTACTTTTCCGTATAAAAAGTCGAGGTATATTTTACTGTAAGAATTAAATAATTGGAGTAATTTGAAATAATTTACATCATTCAATTCTATTTTAGATTCTGTATTCGTTAATGCATTATCAATGAAATCTCTGATTTTGAATTTCGGAATTTTTAAATCATTTGTAAAATAATCTTCACCAAAATAATTCTTAATTTTTGTAATTTTATCGTATTTATCTTCATAATCAAGCAATGCTTTTCGTTGTTTTGCTTTACCAGAAAAAACATCATAAATACGCCCAATGTCCAATCTCGTCAACGTAATATCTCCACTTAAAAATCCAGCTTTCAACGAAGATGTATCTTTTATAGGTTTGATATCAGGATTAACACCAAGACTTTTATAAAGTTTTGTTACAACATCAGCTTTTTTTCCATTTTTGACATCTTTTTCAAGAATTCCTGTCAATTTTTGACCAATATATGCGGTATTCAATTGAATTGTCTGCACAGCTAAATGCACTACAATTGTTTGTTTATTGAATAAATTTGGTCTTAATATAATTAGTCGATTTTCGTACCAATCAGATTGTATTTTTAACGTGTCATTTACTTTTGCTTGAATAAGAAAAGTTCCTGTAAAATTAGAAATTGTTGTATGATTTGTCCTCAGATTTGTAACGTAAACTCCTTCTGCTGTATCGTCAGAATCGTCAATGATAATGTTTCCTTGAACCCATTTTTCTTGTGCAAAAATAAAATTCGACAACAGCAATATTAGAATGGTAAATAGTGATTTCAATTGTTCGTGATTATACGTTTAATTATTTGTACGAAGATAAGTCTTAATAAATTAGCATCAATTTTGTTAACGTTTATTGGCTAAATTTTAAAAATCTATTAAGAATTATTGATTTTTGTTTTGATTTAATTCATTCAAATAATCTTTCGCATAAGATTCTAAATCAATCATTATCGTACCAAATTGTCTGCTCAAAACTTTTTCTTGAAGCGGATAACGCGCATTAACATAATATAAAAATTCTTCTATTTTATATTCAGGAATTTGTAATTGATTTGTATAAAAATCTGTAGGATAATAATGTTTAACTTCTTGAACGAGAGAAAGTTTTGTTTCGTAATTACGTACACGACGTTGCTCACGATAAAATCCATTCATATGACCAATTAATCGAACAGGATTTAAAACATCCATTGGTTTGAACTTCGCAATATCTCTTTTAGGTTCCAAATCTCGTAAACGTTGATCAAGACCCATTTTATCGTACAAATCTGTTTTATTATCCTTGTGATATTTAGGTTGTAAAGGACCTTTACCAATTGTAGCACCGCTTAATTCAATCGTTTCAATATCCAAATGTGCTTGTAAAAAACCTTTGTTGTAAATGTTTTGATTGACTACAATTTTTCTTGGAATCAAAAAATCTGCTTCAAACAAAATCGTGTCACCAACATTTGCTTGAATAGAATAATAGCCTGAAGGACTTGTATATGTCTTACTTTCTGACGTCAGATTTTCTATACGAGCACCAGAAACTGAGGAAATATAATCGTTTCCCTCGTCTACAACCACAGAACCAGTAATCAACTTATTTTGCGCAAAGCTGATGAATGGAAAGATAAATAGCGTGTATGTTAACCAATATCGCATGTAAGATTTAACCTTTTATTTTTTGTTTCATTTTCGACCAACGATAATTTCGGATAAATTTCTCTTGATCTCGATTTACCATTTTTTTTGTACCATTAATTTTAGCTTCAAAAAAACCTTTCAAATAATACAAAATATATGTTGGTTTCTTTTTACGTAAAGCCAATTTTGTGCCAGCAATTAATGTAATCCAAAATCCATAACCTAGTGAATAATAAGCTGCACCTTGTTTGTAAAGCGCCGATTTATTGTAACTCGCACCAGTTGGTTTTAGATGTTTGATGTGTAAAGATTCGTCTGTAACAACTTTCCAACCATAATATTTGCACAACAATTCGTCCACTGTATCCCAACCCATATGGGCTCTCAATCCTCCAATTTTTTCGTAACAATTTTTTCGATAAGCTTTAAATGCACCACGAATATGGTCTTTATCTGTCAGATTTTCAAGTATCCATTTTCCGTCTTTGTCAATATAAGCAAAACCACCAACCATTGCAATATCATCATCTTGATTAAAATGAGTTAAAATAGTCTCAAAATAATTGAACGGAATATCTAAATCAGCATCCAATTTAACAATAATATCATAATTAGGATCAATGATTTCATATCCTTTTAAGAAAGCTTGTATCACTTTGCTTCCTGGTTGATGTTCACCTTTTGATAAGATATTCCTTAATTTGATAAACGGATATTTAGCTGTAAATTCTTCTACAATTTGTTGCGTTTTATCGGTTGAATGATCGTTTACAACAATCACTTCATGCGGCAAAACAGTTTGATTAACGAGAGAATTTAGCGTAATCGCAATAAAATCTTCTTCGTTATGTGCAGGTATAACAATAGAGTATTTAGTAAGAAAAGTCTTTTTTTCGTTCTGCGTAGACAGCATAATATCTTGGTGTAATTCTTCTTAATAAGGGTCTTATTCCCAGTTTGTTTGATGGATGCGTCCATTTGTGACGATGTATCACATTCCATCCAGCTTTTTCCATTAACATGTCAAATTGCCAATCTTCAAATTCGTGATAATGTACATCTCGCACATCATTTTGATTACGATAAGCAGGCGAAAACCACAAACGCATCGGAATTGAAGCTAATAATTTATCTCCAGGCAAATTTCGTAGCACTTCCATTGGATTCACCAAATGTTCTAAAATTTCTAAAGCTGTTACAAAGTTAGCATCATAATTTTGCAAATCCTTATAATAATAGTCCAAATCGTCGCCATTTGTATTTTTTACATCAAAACCATTTTCCAACATCACATCTGTAAAAGGATTTTTGATTCCTAAATCAAGAATTTTATCAATAGGTTGAGCAAATTGTTTCAGCAAAGCTAAGGTTTCATTGTATCTTTTTTGTGGATATACTTTGTACATTGTGTTAGTTGTTTTTCGGATGATAAATTTAATCATCTATTTTAATATTGCTCGTTTCTATTTTAAATTTTTTTATTGCAAATTTGCCAGATGAAAACGATTGGATATTATCGATTACGAAATAAAAATAAAGTAGAAGGTTTTGCGAAGGAGATAGATGGAGTAACCTATTTTAAAGGTTATAACGAGTTTTCTTGGCACGAAAATGCTTTACAATTTGATACCATAGATATTGGAATAGATATATTGGATAAACGAAATCGACGATTATTTACCAATGATATTGTGTTGTATAAAGTTTCTAAAAAACCATTCTTGCGTACAGGTTTTGTCGTTTACGAACCAAAATTGAAAGAATTTGGAATCGTAGACCAACAAAGTTTTCATTTTACACCTTTCTATGTTGAAGGTTTGTGTTTATTCGATCATGATAAACTAGAAGTAATTTCTCATTTATTTACGAAGAAAGAGGTTTCTAAGTAAGTTTAACGAGATTTTTCCATTAATTAAATTTGAAAGAAAGCAAAATTGACTGTACATTTGGATCGTGAAACTATGGGCAACTAAAATTTTAATTTTTTTTTATATAACGACTTCAACTCAATTTTGTCAGTTATATAAATTTCCAGTGTTTATTTCTCATTTTATTGAACATGATAAAGGAGGAGATTTTTTGGATGAAATGAAAACTTTTTTAGTTCATCATTATGGAGGACATGAGGTTGATGCGGATTGGGAAACTGACCAAAAATTACCTTTCATGAAAGTTGAGTTTGTTCATATCGACTTTTTTTTCTCTCCTATAAAACTCTTTGATGTTTTACACTTAGATAAAGAAATTTCTACCACTTCAATCAAAATATTTGATGAAGATTTTTTACATACTTATTATTTAGATTCTATCTGGCAACCGCCAAAACAAGCGTGATTTTTTTTAGATTTATGATAGATTGATTCTTTCAATTTATCCAATTTCAGCTATTTACAACTTGTATTTAGCACATTTTTAATCTATACAATTTTACGATGTTAAATAAAATTATTGATTTTTCAATCAAGAATAAATTTATCGTGGGTTTGTTTACGTTGGCTTTGTTGATATTTGGTATTTACGATGCGACAAAATTACCCATTGATGCACAACCTGATATTACATCTAATCAGGTTCAAATTATCACTGTAGCGCCTTCTTTTAGTGCAGAAGATATTGAGCGTTTAGTGACTTTTCCTATCGAACAAGCTAATTCTAATATTGGCGGGATTACCGAAATTCGTAGTTTTTCTCGTTTTGGATTATCATTGGTAACCATTGTTTTTGATGACAATACAGATGTTTATTGGGCGCGACAACAAGTAAGTGAACGGTTGATTCAGGTTCAAAATGAGATTCCAGAAGGTATTGGTGAACCACAACTTGGTCCAATTTCGACAGGGTTAGGGGAAATCTATCAATATGTTGTTCGTCCTGCCGAAGGTTACGAAGATCAATATGATGAAACTGAATTAAGAACAATTCAAGACTGGATTGTTCGTCGTCAACTTTTGGGCGTTCCTGGAGTAGCGGATGTGAGTAGTTTCGGTGGAAAATTGAAACAATACGAAATAGCGATTGATCCGCAACGTTTACAATCTTTTAATCTGACAATTAATGATTTATTTGATGCACTGAGCGAGAATAATCAAAATACAGGTGGAGCTTATATCGAAAAAGGTCCTACTTCTTTATTTATCCGTTCTGAAGGTTTAATTGGTAAAATAGAAGATATCGAAAATATTTTGGTCAAACGCTCGCAAAGCGGAACACCTATTTTATTGAGAGATGTTGCAGATGTAAAAACTGGTTTTGCTACACGCTATGGTGCAATGACATATAACGATACAGGTGAAGTTTCTGGTGCAATTGTTATGATGTTGAAAGGAGCGAATAGTAACGAAGTGGTTAAGAATGTACAACAACGTATCGAAGAGATCAAAAAGACGTTACCTGATGGAGTTGTTATTGAACCTTTCTTAGACCGTAAAAAAATGGTTGACAATACTATTCATACGGTTGAAACGAATTTACTTGAAGGAGCCTTAATCGTTGTCTTTATTTTGGTACTTTTCTTAGGTAATTTACGTGCTGGTTTTATTGTAGCTTCTGTCATTCCTCTGGCCTTATTATTCGCGATTATTATGATGAATATTTTTGGTGTAGGTGGAAACTTGATGAGTTTAGGCGCATTAGATTTCGGATTGATTGTCGATGGTGCTGTGATTATTGTAGAAGCGGCGATGCATCAGTTAGCACACAACAAAAAATTTGGGTTGAAGAATAAATTAACGCAAACTGAAATGGATCAAACAGTTGGTTCTTCAGCTAAAAAAATGGTGAATTCGGCTGTTTTTGGTCAAATTATTATTCTAATCGTTTATTTACCAATTTTTACTTTACAAGGAATAGAAGGAAAGATGTTCAAACCAATGGCGCAAACAGTTGCTTTTGCTCTGATTGGTGCATTTATTCTTTCGTTGACTTATGTTCCGATGATGACTACTTTATTCTTAAGTAAAAAGAAGAAAGTCAAACCAAATTTATCGGATCGTGTAATGGCTAAAATTGAGATTTTCCATCAGAAATATTTAATCAAAGCCTTAAAAGTTCGTACTATTATTCTAGCTGTTGTACTTTCACTTTTCACTATTGCTGTTTTTGTGATGTCTCGTTTAGGTGGAGAATTTATTCCTGCCTTAGAAGAAGGAGATTTTGCTGTAGAAGCGCGTATTTTACCAGGAAGTAATATTACGACAACAATAGAATACACAAATAAGGCAGCTAAAATACTGAAAGATCGTTTCCCTGAAGTTGAAATGGTTGTCACGAAAATTGGGAGTGGAGAGATTCCTACCGAGCCAATGCCAATGGATGCAGGAGATATGATTATTGTTTTGAAACCTAAAAAAGAATGGACTTCTGCCACAACTTTTCCAGAATTATCGGATAAAATGAGTAAAGCTTTGGAAGATGTTCCAGGACTTTCAACGGGATTTCAATTTCCTGTTCAGATGCGTTTTAATGAATTAATGACAGGAGCACGACAAGATGTGGTGGTGAAAATATTTGGTGAAAATTTAGATAGTTTAGCCAATAATGCAGAGAAATTAGGAAAAATAATCAATACTGTAAAAGGAGCGCAAGATTTGTATATCGAACCAATTAATGGAATTCCACAAGTTGTGATTGAATTTGATCGTGCTTTATTAGCGCAATATGGATTGAGTATTGGAGAAGCAAATCGAATTATTAATATGGCTTTTGCAGGACAATCTACTGGAATGGTTTTCGAAGGTGAAAAACGTTTTGATATGGTGGTTCGTTTAGCAGAAGATAAACGCGAGAATATCGAAGATATTCGAAATTTATTGATTCCTACTGCTTCTGGAATTCAGATTCCATTGAATCAACTGGCAAAAGTAGATTATAAAAATACGCCAAATCAAATTCAGCGCGAAGATGCAAAACGTAGAATTGTTGTTGGATTTAACGTAAAAGGACGCGATATAGAGAGTGTTGTGCTAGAGTTGCAACAAAAGGTTGATGCTCAAGTCAAACTTCCTACAGGTTATTATACAACCTACGGTGGAGCTTTCGAAAATTTGAATCATGCTAAAGCTCGCTTAGGTATCGCTGTTCCAGTCGCCTTGGTTTTGATTTTTGTCTTGTTATTTTTTGCATTCAAATCAATCAAAGAAAGTTTATTAATTTATACAGCTATTCCGCTTTCTTCAATCGGTGGAATACTATTCTTAGCTGCGCGAGATATGCCTTTTAGTATTAGTGCTGGAGTTGGATTTATAGCCCTTTTTGGAATTGCAGTTCTAAACGGAATTGTATTAATCTCAGAATACAATCGTCTACGTGATAACGGAATTAAGAATACAACTCGAATTATTATTATGGGAACACGAACTCGTCTTCGTCCCGTCCTAATGACAGCCGCTGTAGCCTCTTTAGGTTTCTTACCAATGGCTCTTAGTAATGGTTCGGGCGCAGAAGTTCAACGTCCATTAGCAACTGTTGTCATCGGAGGATTAATGGGTGCAACTTTTCTTACCCTTTTTGTTTTACCAATTTTATATGTTATGTTCGAAAATATTCATTTTAAAAAGAAATCAACTCGTCATAAATCATTTCCTACAGCTATTTTATTAGTTTTGTTTGGAGCAACTGCCAATGCGCAAGAGCGTATGAGTTTTGATGAGGTTGTCAAATTAGCCGATGCGAATAACCTCGAAATTAAACAAGCAGAATTGACTACTGTTTATCATGAGAAAAATGTATTTGCCAATCGTTCACTTTCACCTTTAGATATAGCTGCGGAATTTGGACAAGTGAATTCGGGTGAATTTGATAACAAATTTACTATTTCGCAATCGTTTCAATTTCCTGTGGTTTTTAAACGCCAAAAAGCTTTGAACGAACAAATGATCAGTACTTCTAAAGCAAATGAACAATTGGCGAAAGTTGAAGTTAAACAACGATTAGCCAATTTGTATGTCAATATGCAAAATACAGAATATCAACAAGATTTATTGAAAGATAATGAATTGATTTACCAAGAGTTTTTGAAGAAAGCAAATTTACGTTTGAAGAAAGGTGAATCAAACAGAAGTGAGGTTTCAACAGCTATTATTCAGTTGAAATCGATTCAAAATCAATTGAGATTAGTTGAGAATGAATTAGAAAATGAATCAAGACAAATTCAATTTTTAACCAATTCATCATTCAAAATTTATCCAACAAAAGATGGTGTAAATTGGAATGAAATTGCAGGATTATCTGTTTCAGATGCACATCCAATGTTAAAATTAGCTGAAGAAAATATTCAGACTTCTACTTTAGAAACTGAAATAGAAAAATCAAAGAAAATTCCAGTTTTAACAGTTGGATATTCAAATCAAAGCTTTTCTGATTTGGACAAAAATCGATACAATTCTTTTCAAGTAGGATTTGGCTTACCTTTGTTTAATAGAGGAATTAATTCGTCAATCGAAGCCTCAAAAGTTAAAACTGATCTTGCAAGACAAGCGTATACTTTACAACAATCGAAGTTGCAACAAGACTTTGATGTATTAAAAAATAAAGTAAATGCTTACGAAGAAATGGTAGGGGATTTTGAACAATCTCAACTTCCTGCTGCGAATGATTTACAAAAAACAATTAATCGTCAATTACTAGAAGGAGAGATTAATTTTTTGGATTGGGTGATTTTGAATAATCAAATCATCGAAGTGAAAACAAAGTTTTTAGAAGCAAAGAATTTACGTAATCAGGCTTATGCCGCAATGACTTTTTATACTGCACAATAATATGAAAAAATATATCTTAATGCTTTGTACATCTTTTGTTGTGATGAGTTGTAACAAAGAAGAAACAAAACCCGAAGTAGAGCAAAAATCAACTATTTCTACCTCAATTTTAAAGTTGACAGATGCTCAATTAAAGAATTTTGAAATTGATACAACCTCTTTACGTCATCAGAATTTACCTACAACTATTCGGTTAAATGCAAAGACGGCAGTAACCCCAGAAAATACTATTTCTATCACCAATGCTTTTGGTGGTTATGTGAAAAGAATTACATTAATTCCAGGAAATTATGTGAATAAAGGACAAGTTTTGGTAGTTTTAGAAGATCCGCAGTATATTCAAATGCAGGAAGATTATCTCACAACAAAAGCTTTGTTAGAGCAGGCTAGTGCAGATTATGTTCGTCAAAAGGATTTGAATGCAGAGCAAGCGGCAAGTGACAAAGTGATGCAACAAGCGAAAGCAACACGTCAATCGTTGATGGTAAAGAAAAGTTCCTTGGAACAGAAACTAAGATTAATGAATATTAATCCTTCCTCAGTTTCGTTGAGTAATATTCGACGTACCATCAATGTTTATGCACCGATTAGCGGAATGGTGAGTCAGGTTTTTGCGAATACAGGACAATATATTTCGCCAGCAGATGCAATGTTAGAAATTATTAATCCAGATCGTTCTTTGTTGAATGTAAAAGTATTTGAAAAGGATCTGAGTAACATTCAGATTGGTCAATTTTTGAAAGCTTATACCAATGCAAAACCAGATCAAAAGTTAGATGCGCAAATCACCTCAATTTCAAATCAAGTGAATGAAGATGGAACGGTTGATGTTTTTGCACGAATTACGAATGCGAATGGAACGCGATTAACAGCGAATATGTATTTCAATATCGAATTGCAAGTGAATTCGCTTGACGCGAATGTTTTACCAGAAGAAGCTGTAATTCAGTTTGAAGGAAAAGATTATGTGTTCGAAAGACAAACTAAAAATCAGTTTCGATTAGTTCCTGTAAAAATAGGAGGTTCTGCGAATAAAATGATTGAAATAAAATCTCCTCAAAATTCAGGAAAAGTCTATGTTTCGAAAGGAGCATATTATCTTTTGACTGCGATGAAAAATAGTGGAGAAAGTGAGTAAACTTCGAATTATTGAATATAAAAAACGAGCAATAAATTGCTCGTTTTTTATTTAATTTTCTTATTTTTTAATTAAAATCCAATTAGAAAATTTGCTATATTCATCTCATCTTGATAAATTCATTAATTTTGAAAAAATGGAAAGTATATGCAAATTTTAGTAATCGAAGATGATAAGCGAATAAGTGATTTTTTAATCAAAGGATTAGAAGAAAATGGACATTTGGTTAGGCTTTGTAAAGATGCGGAAACTGTTTTAGATAAATTTCTTACGATTCAGTTTGATTTGATTATTTGTGATATTATGTTGCCAAAAATGGATGGAATTTAGCTTTTCAAACAATTCGTTAAAAAAATATTCGCTCCAATTTTGATATTTAGTGCATTATATACAGTTCAACATAAAGTTTCGGCTTTTGATTATGGTACAGATGATTACATTACAAAACCATTTCATTTCGACGAATTGTTATCGGGAATCAAAGTTTTAAAGCTTGGTAATCAGTTTAGTTCAAAAAAAAATCTGAAAATAAATTGATTTTGATGACTTACAAATTTTTAAATGCAGTTTAGGGAATAAAATTTGATATTCACACCAATGTTTTGGATGTTTACATTTCGAATTCGCATAATAAAATCGAGAAAAATTGTACGAAATATATCCATAGACTAAAAGGTGTTGGTCATCTGTTTAATGTCTAACTTATGAAATTATAACACCGATTAGCGCTTTATTCAGTCATTATTTTGATTGTTTGTTCAGGTAAAGAGTATATTTTACAAGAAAATGATGTTAGTTATACAATAGAAATCCCACAAGCAGCTAAGCTCAATAATCCTTATTTATAAAATTTTTAGACCGTCTTTATTCATCATTGAGATGGTTTTTTATAATCTTTCATTCATGAAAATTACAATTGTAGAGGACGAATTATTGGCGGTTACTTATCTAAAGAATCTTTTAGAGAAACAGTCTATTATAGATGTTTCTTCCATTACAATTTTGCGTACTACAAAGAAAGCAAGGCTTTTTTTAAAGAAAATTCGGTTGATCTTATTTTTATGGATATTGATTTGGGAGATGGAAAAAGTTTCGAAATGTTTCAAGAAGTTGAGATACTAACGCCAATTATTTTTATCACAGCTTATGATGAACATGCTATGAAGGTATTCAATTATTTTACGATAGATTATATTCTTAAACCGTTTGAAGTAAGTAGAGGGATTGAGGAATTGCATGTTGCTTTGCAAAAATTTAAAACGATTCGTACAAGCTTCGTTATTTTACCAACTTTACAATCTATTGCAGTTTTAGAGAATTCTCCGTCCGATATTATGTATCGTTTTTTAGTGACAAATGGTAATAAATTACGCTCAGTTGAAGAACATGAAATTGATTATTTTTTTGCTTCGGGAAAACATCTTTTTATAAAAACGAAAGATGAGCTAACCTGTATTTATGATGACACAATAAAGGATATTATAAATAAATTGGATGAGACTATTTTCTTCAAAATCAATCGAAAGTTTATTGTTCACATTGATGCAATTACTGAAATAATAAAACATTCAAGTCAAAAAATTGAAATTCATCTTTAACCAAAATCAGAAGCTGAACAAGCTATTTTTATCAGCAAAACGCAGATTTATAGTTAGATGAATTGGATGAATCGATAAAAAAATCTCACATTTGTGAGATTTTAAAATATTATTTGATCGAAAAATTAATTACAACCACTCATCATCATCTTCTGAATCTTCTAATTCAGCATCGATGAATTGAATATAAAATGCAACAATTTCTCCTTTTTCATTGTATCCAAAGTAAGCGGGATAAATTCCTTCACCAAAACCAGCTTGAAAAATTGGCGATTTGAATTCTGTATTTGGAATTGTCCAATTGATCCAATCTCCTTCTTCTGATTGATATTTCGGATTATTTTTAGCGTTTTCTACAAATAATGCATTGAAATAATCATCATATAAATTTACATCACCTTTACTTTCGAATTCATCAATAAACTTTACAAAAGAATCTTTTGCTTCTGCATCAACAATTGTTGCTAAACCACTTTCAATAGAAAAACCAAAATATTCTCCTTCTTGTAATTCGTCAATCAACTCAATTCCTTTCATTGCTTCTTCATAACGAACAGGTTTTTCGTTTGTAAAAGCAACTTTGATACAACCAATCAAATTCTCAACATCACCATCGTCTTCAAATTTTACGATGCTTGCAGTTACAGGAAAATTACCTTTTGGCGTTTCAAGGAAATAAGGATCTTTGTCCATTGATAAATATTCACCCAAAGGATCATTTACAAAGATTTTACCTGATGGTAAAGAAACTTCTCCCATTTCGATTTGGTCGATTTCTACACCTCCAATTTCTTTATCTGTAAAATATTTTTCTAAATCATTAGGAGCTAAAGTGAATTCTCTTTTAGATTCCCAAGTTTTTAACCATTCTGCTGTTGGTTGCATAAATTATTGTTTTTAAGTGGTACAAAATTACATTAAATAATGAGACTAGCTTAACTTTTATATGTTAGTGAAAAATTAAATTATCTTAATTTTTTTCTCAACTCGTTCTTATCAATATCATATTCTAAATGCATGATCGAAATTAAATCATCTTCAGAAAGTAAATTGTTTTTGTAATATTGAATTAAAAATGATTCGATTTTAGAAAATTCATTTAATGATTTTTGTAAAAAATAAGCTTCAACAAATTGATTATCTTTTGTTTTTAATGTAATTAAATTACTAATTCCGTGCGAACCTTCTGGGTTTTCGAACTCACCAAATTCTTTTACAGCTTTTCCTTTGTAATCTTCATTATCAATGACAATAGAAAATAAATCGTTGATTGAAAAAGTTTGATCCTTTACAGAAATTGTATCTTTTGTAAATGTCAATTTTCCATCAAAATTACCTTTCAATTCTGTAGTAGGTCTTTTAAAATAACCATTCCAATAAGCAACAGCAGTAGCTAAAAGCCCAATAAAAATGTAATAATACGTTTGATTTTTAAAAACTTTCAGCTCCAAAAACACAAAACTAATTACAGTAACGGCGAGAAATGATAAGATTACTTTCGCAATTTGTTTATTATTTTTTTTAGGTTTTTCTGGTACAAAAATTTCAAAACTATAACTATCCATGTGCTATTTCTTTACGAACTCTACTTAAACTTTCGGGTGTGATGCCTAAATATGAGGCGATCATCCATTGTGGTATGCGAGAAAGTTGGTTGGGATAAAGACGCATAAATTCTAAATAACGAGTCTTTGCAGATGCACCAAGTAATAAATTAATACGATCTTGTAAACTGCGCACATGATTTTGAATTAATTTATTTTGAGCAGCTAAATAATTTGGATTTAATCGAGTGATTAGATTATTTAATTTTTCATTCAATAAAATAACGGTAGAATCTTCTATTGCTTGAATATAAAACTTTGATTGTTGCTTACAAAAAGCACTATTTCTATCACTTACAATCCAATTTTCTGTTCCGAATTGTAAAACATGTTCTTTTCCGTTTTCATCTATTGTATAAGAACGAATAACACCAGATTCAACAAAAAAATAATCTTCGGAATATTCACCAGGTTCTAAAATAAATTCATTCTTTTTGATGTGTTTTACTACCAAAAATTTTTCAATTTCTACCCATTGTTCTTCTGTGAGATCAATAATATTTGATAAATGTTTTTTATAATTTTCCATATGTATAGGAATGTGCAACAAATTTAAGAGAAATTAATCAATAAAATTGTATCAATATTTGTTACAATTGAAAATTTTGTACTAAATTTGTCCCATCGATTTAGAGAAATGAATAATTTAAGATTTGCAACGGCGATTCATATTTTAGTTTTGACTGAAAAATTTAAAGGACAATTAATTACTTCTGATTTTATTGCTGGAAGTATTAATGTGAACCCTGTTGTGGTTCGTCGTGAAATAAAATTCTTGAAAGAAGCAGGTTTTATCGATTCGAAAAAAGGTAAAGAAGGAGGAATTTATTTAGTTAAAAATTCTGCTGATATTTTGTTAGGTGATGTGTATAAAATTGTCAATCAAGAAAATGTTTTTGGACGAATGAATCATACCAATCCAGAATGTCCAGTTGGTAAACAAATGAATGACAATCTTGAAAGATTATTTGATAATGCTGAATCAGATTTAATTAAATCGTTAAATCATAAAACTTTAAAACAATTTTCTGATGAATTTCAGTAAAATTTTTTATCTTTAAATGTAACAAAATTAATTACAATATAAAATTAAATAAAATGAGAGTAGCAGTAATTGGAGCAACAGGTTTTGTAGGCTCACATATCGTAGAAGAATTGGTAAATAGAAATCAATCTATCAAAGCATTTGCACGAAATACTGACAAGGTTTTAGATAGTAAAAATGTAGCAAAAGTGGCGTTAGATGTAAACGATGTACAGGCTTTGGCGACAGATTTGAAAGGTGCTGATGTAGTTGTAAGTGCATTTAATGCAGGTTGGGCAAATCCAAATATTTATGAGGATTATTTGAAAGGTGCAAAAGCAATTGAAGAAGCAACTAAATTAGCTGGTGTAAAGCGTTTGATTGTTATTGGTGGAGCGGGAAGTTTGTATGTGAATGATCAAAAAGAATTACAAATTGTAGACACACCAGATTTTCCTGAACAAATAAAACAAGGCGCTTTGGCAGCGAGAGATTATTATAATATCTTGAAACAAGATAATGAGTTGGATTGGACAATGTTTTCTCCAGCGCCAGAAATGCATCAAGGAACATCTGGAGAGCGAAAAGGAACATATCGTTTAGGCAATGATGTACCAGTTTTCAATGCAGAAGGGCGTAGTATTTTGTCTGTGGAAGATGTTGCAGTGGTGATTGCAGATGAAATAGAAAATGCAAATCATATAAAAAGCAGATTTACAGCAGCTTATTAAGATATTTGAGTAAATTTACAATAAAATTATTTTTATAGGACAATTTTTTGTTTTTGGTACGGTTTGTGAAAAACAGATAACAAATACAAGAATAATGAAATTGTCAATCGCAATAGGAAGTTTAATCCTAAGTTTAGGATTTGTTCTAATATGCTCTTTTCTAAATCTTGGTGTATTTTTTAATCAACTACTTGGAGTAGTTTTTCTGTTCTGTAGTTTGTTTATGGGGTATTTAGGTTTCGTCAATTTATTTGATTACCTAAATCATTCAAGATTATTAAATAAAGGAGTAAAGGTAAAAGCACATATTATTGAAATAAAAAGAGGTTTATTAGGAGAAAATCATTTGCCAGACTATATAGTTGAAGTCTTTTATAAACATCCTAATAATGAGAAAATTTACTATACAGAGTTTGAATATTTTGGAGATGTTAACGCAAATGAGATTTTAAAAAAAGGAAAAGATGTCGATATCTTAATCGATCCTCAAAATCCAGAAAATATATATTATAAAAATATAATTTAAAAAAGGCTGTCCTAACAAATAAGACAGCCTTTATTATTTTTATTAGGATAAAAACTATTGTTTGATATACGTTTTATTTCCGTTATCGTTGATATAGTATTTTCCACCTTTTGGTCCTACATAAACTTTGTGTCCATTGTAAGTCCCTGCCGTAGTTGTTTTAGCTACTGTCGTTTTTGTTTCTTTTTTTTCTGAAGCTACTTTTTTGTCATTGACTGTTTTAGCAGTTGCATCAGTTTTCTTAGTTGTAGTTGCTTTTACATCCTTTTTTGTTTCTGTTACTTTTTTATCAGTTGTAGCCTTTGTTTTTGCCATTTCTGTTTTAGCAGTTTTAGTTGGAGTTTTAGTTTGAGCAAATGCTACAGTAGATCCAGTAAATGCAAATAAGCTAAGCGCGATAGCTGTTTTTTTAATTAAATTCATTGTAATTTGGTTTTGAATTGTTATTTATATTCAGTTAAAATTTCTATTCAATATTAAACAAATTATCATCCAAAACAATCAGAATAAACTTAAGATTAGCTTAAGAAAAATTATTTTAAATGATCTAATAACATTTCTGCTGTAGCTGGGTTTGTAGCTAATGGAATATTGTGTACATCGCACAGTCTCAGTAACATATTTACATCTGGTTCGTGCGGATGTTTCCCCATTGGATCTCTAAAAAAGAAAACCATATCTGTTTTTCCTTCCACAACACGAGCGGCAATTTGTGCGTCACCACCAAGAGGACCAGATAGATAGCGTGTAACTTTCAAGCCAGTTTGCTCCGCATATTTTCCTGTCGTTCCAGTTGCGATAAATGTGATATTATTTTTATTTAAAGCTTCTTTATGTTTCATTAAAAAATTGACCATTTCAGCTTTTTTTCCATCATGAGCGATCAATGCTATTTCCATATATTTTTTCTATTTAATCTAAAATCTTACTTTTGTACAAAGTTAGCAGAACAATCTTAAATAACGAGTTGTTTTAAGAATTATAAATAGTATACGACTATGAAATTTAATTTATTAACAGTAAAAGAAATTGTAAAATTAACGGCTGATGCTGTTCAAATTTCGTTTGATGTTCCTGAGGAATTACACGAAGAATACAATTTTTTACCTGGACAATATATCACTCTTAATATTAATGGAGAACGAAGAGATTATTCTTTGTGTGAATCTCCTAATGATAAAAAATGGAGCATTGGGGTTAAATCTCAACCAAATGGAAAGATTTCTTCTTATTTAGCAAATGAACTAAAAGTTGGTGATCAATTGGAAGTTTCTACACCAAGTGGACGTTTTACAATTCCAACAAAACCAAACGAAAAACGTACGTTATTAGCTTTTACGGCGGGTAGTGGAATCACGCCAATTATGAGTATGTTAGAGTTTACTTTGCAGACTGAAGAATGGGTAAATTTTCATATTTTTTATGTAAATAGAGATGAAAACTCAATCATGTTCAAAGAGCGTTTGACAGAATTGAAACAAAAATATCCAAACAATGTTTTTATTCATCATTTCTATACGCGTCAAGATCAAGAGAATTTTATTTACAACGGACGAATTGATGAGAAGAAGTTTGATTTAATTTTGAATCAAATTATTGATATCAATGAAGTCGATGAAGCAATGGTTTGTGGACCAGAAGAAATGATTTTGACTTTAGCGAAGAAAATCAATGAAGCGGGAATTATCGAGAAACATATTCATTTCGAAATGTTTAATCCTTCAGTGAAAACAGAAGATATTTTTACAAAACATGACGAAGGACCTCAAACGGTTCAAGTTACTGTAACACTTGATGGAGAAACTTCTGAAGTGACTTGGGATAGAGGAAAAAATTTGATTGATACAATGTTAGACGCTGGTATTGATGCGCCTTATTCATGTAAAGGTGGTGTCTGTTCGTCTTGTATGTGTAAGATAACAGAAGGCGAGGTGCATATTGGAGACAACTATGTATTAACAGATTCTGACTATGAAGAAGGAATGACGTTAGCGTGTATTTCTCGTCCAAAAACAGCTACTTTAGCAATTGATTTTGACGAAGTTTAAGAACAAAAAATATCTAATAAAAAAAGACGGAAATTATAAATTTTCGTCTTTTTATTTTATGATAATTTAATTTTCTTCATCAAACATTTCTTTGAATGAGACAAATTCTCTTCCAGGAAGAATCAAATTTAAAGCAACTCCAATTATAGAAGCTAAAGCCATTCCTTCTAAAGAAAATAAATCTCCAATGTGGATTGCTGCACCACCGATTCCAATGATAAGAATAACAGAGGAAATAATAAGGTTTCGTTTAATCTTGAAATCAACTTTATTCTCGATTAGCATTCTTAATCCGCTCGAAGCAATAATTCCGAATAATAAAATAGAAACGCCGCCCATAACAGGTGTTGGAATTGTACTTAATAATGCTGAAACTTTACCACAAAATCCAAATAAAATAGCAAAACATGCTGCTCCAATAAATACATAAATGCTAAAAGCTTTTGTAATGGCTAAAACACCAATATTCTCGCCATACGTTGTGTTTGGAGGTCCACCTAAACAAGCTGCAATCATTGTTGCAATACCATCTCCTAACATCGATTTATCAAGACCTGGATCTTCGATTAAGTCTTTGTTCACGACTTTACTCAAAACTAATTGATGTCCGATATGTTCTGCGATTGGTACAATTGCGACCGGAATCATTAAGAAAATAACATACCAAGACAAAGTTGGTGTGTAATCTACAAAAGGAATGGTAAAATCTGGAATCATAAACCATTTAGCTTCTATAACAGGATTTAGGTCGACAACTCCCATCGTAATTGCAAAAAGATATCCACCAATAATTCCGACCAAAACTGGAATTACACTCAAAAAACCTTTACTGAAAATTGCTGTAATTATCGTGATAATTAAGGTAACAAAACCAATTATAACATAGGTTAAATCATATTCACCAGAAGGATTATTTGTCACCATTTTGATTGCTGTAGAAGCTAATCCCAGACCAATTACCATAATTACTGGACCAACAACAATAGGGGGTAAAAGTCTCATTAACCATTTTGTTCCTGCCGTTGCTATAAATAGTGCGACCAATGAATAAGTAACTCCTACCAAAAAACTACCAACCAAGAAACTTCCTGTCGCAATTCCACTTTCTGGGTTTGTTTCTAAAGCTTTCATTGCGATAATTGGATTGATAAAAGCAAATGAAGATCCCAAATATGAAGGGACTTTTCCTCGTGTAATTAAGATGAAAACTAAAGTTCCGATTCCACTCGAAATTAATGCAATTGCTGGAGACATTCCTGTCAAAGCAGGAACTAAAACTGTTGCACCAAACATTGCAAAAAGATGCTGTATACTTAATAATATACCTTGTCCTAACTTCGGTTTTTCGTCGATCGCTAAGATAATATTTTGGTCATTTTGTTGACTCATTTGTAAAAGAAATTGAAATTGTTTTGTTTGAATGCAAAAGTAGCTCAAAACGATTAATAAGTATAGAAATCATATAACTATTTAGCGAAATCTTGTAAATGGTTTTGGAACAATTCTATCGAAATTTGTAAGACAAAAATCAAAGAGTTATGGAAACAAAAGAATTAAAATTCAAAACAAATATAAATTGTAGTGGTTGCGTGAGCAAAGTGAAACCTTTTTTAGATAAGTTAGATGGTTTAGAAGCTTGGGAAGTTGATACTGATAATCCAGACAAAGTTTTGTCTGTAAAAATTAATCAAGCAACAGACGAAGAAATTATTGATACAATTGAGGAAGTTGGTTTTTCAGCTGAATTAATTGAGAAATAGATATTTTTTTAGGTAGAATGACTTATTTTTTGTGATAGTTTAAGTCAATATAATCTCAAGTTAATCTTGTGTTGACTTGAGATTTTTTATTTTTTCGAAATTGTAGAAAGAAAAGTACGCCCATAGCAAGTTGAAGAATAAATAATAAAATAATCCAAGTATTCATTTTTGCTGCAAAATCAGATAATTGATTGTACATTACATCATATTTATCTACCGAAGTTTCAGCTATATTTTTCACAAACTGTATATCGTTCGATTTTTCAATGAGCATAATTTGTTCACCTTTATAACCTTCATTTTTATTCGGAACAACTTCAATTTGATTAGCGCTTACAAAAAACAGAAAAATACTAATGATTGTAGATAAAAATAATAGAAAATAATTGATGTATTTCATGAGTTAGATTATGTTTTGCAAAGATACACTAACTTTTATTAGCTTGTTGTATATGCGCCAAATGATGATTGCAATTCCAAGCATAAATCGCAAGATTTGTTTACTGATGACGAAATTTTTTGTCCCAATCACTTTCAACAAAAGAATTTAACAAAGTAACCCAACGTTGATGCAGCCTTCAGAACGATATTATTGTTCGAATTTAGGTTCTGAAAGAGAGGTGATTTCATTCTGAATTTTTTGTGGAAACTCACGAATTGTTAAAATTCATCATTCAATAGATTCTTTGTTAAATGATGTTGAAATTTCAAATTTTCTAGTGTTTTCATATTGTTCTTAAGTTTAAGAAATTTTTACAACTTTACTGATAAAAATTATTCTATTTTGTTAAAACAAGTCACTAACTTTGCAACTTCAAAAAATAATTGTGCAAACCAAACGCATCATAAAATTTGTCACGATACTGATTATTTTTATAATTCAGTTTCTGTTTTTATTTTCGATAATGAACGAAAGAATAGAACATTATCTTGTTCCTTACATTATTGCTGCAATTTGTTTACTTTTGATTGTGGTTTACCGCAAGTTTCCACTGCATCATCACGAATATTCTTTTGATCGTAAAACTTTGGTTTTATGGATTCCTATTGCAGCAATAATTACATATTTGATCAATAATAAATTAGGTTTAGGCGGTGTTTTTTCTGCAGGAATTATAGGAACTTTAGGTTCTTTTTTAACGAAGTTTAATTCTCGTTCAGAATATCTAAAACAAATTGCAGGACCAATTTATTGTGGTGCTTTCATTGGGATGACTTCGCTTGATTTTCAGTATGTTTATTGGATGATTATTTCGGCTGGAGTTTTTACTGCCTTGTTATTTTTTGCTACAAAATCTTTATTTGTTGGTGTGGGTGGAAAGCTAGGAACATTAGCATTTATAGGCGTTTTGTTGAGTATGTTGTTGTTTAAATTAATTGCGGGCTAATGATTATTGAATTTTTAATATTAATGATGTGTTCAATAATAGCTTCATTAATAACATATGAATTAAACATTCGTTTCAAGCAAGGACCAGTTCGAGCCTCTGCAATGATTGCGATGATTGTTGGCGGATTTTTCTATTTCTTTCCAACAATTTTACCTGAGTTTTATACCAAAAATATTCCGTTGTATGTAATCGGTGGAACTTTCATTGGAATGGTATCATCAACCATAAATATCAGTTATTTTTCGTTGGTTTTCTCTCCAATTTTATTTGCAGTTTTATTGCATTATACGAGCAAAATTTTCAATGGTTATGGAGGCGCGTTAGGTACAACAGCTTGCATTTCGTTGATGTGCACAATGGCATTCCCAATTATCACAAAAAATAAAAAGGTAACGTATGGTTATCGACTAATTCGAATTATTTTTAAGAAAAGAAAACGAAATAAAATTATTAAACGTAAAGTTTATTCGTAATTTTACCCATCTAACCTTAGGAAACTTGTAATAGCGAAAGACAGAAAAGTAATGTAAATTACTCCAAATAATTCCATCATTTAATTTCATAATTGCTTGAAATAGATAATTATTGTTGTTCTAATAGATTCCTATATAAATAAAACTAATTAAATAATTTAAAAATTTTGGTAAATAAGGAGGTTTATAGATCATTAAATTATGTCAAATAGCAACATTTAAATACAAAATTATAATGGTAATAATTATAGCAAATAACCATCACTAATTGCAAGTAATTTGTGCTAATTATATAATTCTAAATCCTAAACATTTAATTAATAATTAACAATCAAAATTACCTTTTGGTTTGATTTTTTCATTCAAAAAGTTTAAAAAATTATAAATGAATTTAGATAGAATAGAAGGAACGTGGTATGTTATTTTTACGAACTTTAAAATGTGGTTGTCTGGGGATAAAATAAGACCAACTTTTACATATATGAAAGAAGAAAAAGAAGGTAAATTTTATTTAAGGGACGAAGTGAACTATTTACATAACGGATATATAAAAAGCATTTTAGGGAAAGATGAACCTTTAGACGATGAAAATACAAAATTCAGATGGCAAGGAAATGGATTAAAAAGTGTTTTTAAAAGTAATTGGGAAATTATTTATTTTGACGAAAAATTAGAGTGGCTTATCATTTATTTTGATAAAAGCCTTTTGACTGCTGAAGGTTATGACGTTTTAATAAAAAATAAAATTCCAACTGAAGAACAAATTTCGGCAATCAAATTAAAACTTACGGAACTTAATTTGGCTGATGAATTGACTTCTTTACTTACTTCTCATCAAGAATAAAGAAATATTTATAATAATAATTTTCAAATTATTAATTTTATACCTTTTATTTAATGTGGATTTAGGTCTTTTTTTATTCTTGTAATTTGAAATTATCCCTTATATTTAGTTTAGAATTAAATAGTTTCTAATAAAATGAAGGTAGACTATATTCATGATAAAATTGTAGAATCATTAGATTTTAAAGTTCCTGTTTTGATTTCGATAATTAAGAAAATAAAAAAAATTATTGAGAATAATCCATTTTTAAAGGATTTGAGCATCGATAAAGAGTTTTTGTATTATACGTTTTTGGCAAATAAACCTGAGGAAATAAATACTGAAAAGTTGAAAGTTCGAAAACTGAAGATGGACAATATTTTATTGCTGATGATGTCGTTTATTTGTATTATCCTTCTGGTTACGGAAAAACAAAATTGACCAATAATTTTTTCGAAAATCTATTTAATGTAAGTGCTACTACACGTAATCAAAATACAACAACTGCTTTATTGCAATTGGCATTGATGAGAGAAAATTAAAAAGATAATTAAATACAGATATAAAAAAAACCGTTATTAATCATTTAATAACGGTTTTTTATCTTTTTGAATGAAATTATTCAGCGATTAATTTATCTAATAAATCATTAATTTCTTTATCGTTCCAATCTCTCGTTTTTGTTTCTTTCAACATTACTTCACCTTTTTTATTTAAGATATAAGTTGTTGGAAAAACCTTTGGTAACATATTATTCGAAATTGGACTATTTGGCTCATAAACTGGCATTGTATAATTATTTTTTTGTAAAAAAGGATTAAAAACTGTTGGTTTATCCTGAATTGCAATCAATACAAATTTTACTTTTTGTCCTTTTGCTTCATACAATTTCTGAATTGTTGGCATTTCTGCAACACAAGGAGGACACCAGCTTCCCCAAAAATTTAGAAAAACAACTTCACCACTTTTCTTGAAATCAATCAAGTTTGTATTCGCAGCGCCGTTATGACCAATTAAATCAATATCATAATCACTTTCTGTTAATTCTATATCAGAACCAGCAACGTGACTATTATCTTCCAATTTACTTTTAAAAAATGTACCAATTGGCGTAAACATAATAGCAACTAAAGCGACAACTACAACGATGGCAAAAATAATTTGCTTATTTCCTTTCATTTTTCTTTTTCAATAAAATCTTACACAAAGATGCGAACAAATATCAAGTTGAACAAATAGAAAAAAATGATTAATTACCGATGTTTTCGTCAATCAAATCTAAAATTTCATTTACAATATCTTCACCTTTATTATTGTTGTAATATTTTTGTAAATCTTCGTGAAAATCATCTGCCGAATACGTATCAGGATTACTTTTGAAACGCGCCAACATTTCCATTCCAGCTTGTGGACGAGGACCAAAACGGAAAGCTTCTTCATTTTCATCATTCACTCCAATAATAATCGGAATAGAAGCTGCTCCATTTGTTTTGTATTTTTCCATTAATTCCATGTTTTCATCACGTAAAACATAATGCGTCGAAACATTTAGCGCATTTGCTAATTTCTCTACAACAGGTAAAATTTGAGATGCATCTCCACACCAACCTTCTGTAATTACTAATAATTTTAAATTATTTGTAGTTGATTTAACGCGTGTTTCTTGAGCAGGATTTAAACTGAATGTTTTAAAAATTCTGTTCATGCGTTGCAATCCCAAAGCATAATATTGTACATATTCTTTCGGATCATCGTTTTCGATTTCGTTTTCCAAATCATCTTCAACGCGTGTGATATAATCTTCGTATGATAAACCTTTGTTGATGTATTCTGTTAAATTCATTTGATTCTAATTTGTTACAAATATAAAGCAATTCTACGAGCTTATTTTGTAACAATGATGACATTGTTTGTCGTTAAAATTTGGTAAATTGCGACTTTCGAAAGTAGAAAAATGTATCAAAATCCATTAAAAAAAACAATAGAATATTTAAAAGGTGCTGGACCTGAGCGTGCTAAAACACTGCAAAGTGAATTCAGAATTTTTAGATACGAAGATTTGATACAGCATTTTCCTTTTCGTTATGTTGATAAATCGAAATTCTATAAAATTTCTGAAATTTCTTCAACAACTGCCGAAATTCAATTGAAAGGTAAAATTATTCATTTAGAAGAAATTAACCAAGGAAAAGTAAAACGTTTAGTTGGGAAATTTCAAGATGGAACTGGAACTTTAGAATTAGTTTGGTTCAAAGTTTCTTCTTGGCAAAAGGAGAAATTAAGAAATGATCTTTTCAAAGAAGTTGTGATTTACGGAAAACCAAATGTGTTCAATAATAATTTTAGTATTACACATCCTGAAATTGAATTAGTTGAAGACGCTAAAAATATTCCGCTTGGATTATTTCCTGTTTATCCGAGTACTGAAAAGTTGACGAAAAAAGGAATTACGAATCGTGTTCTTCAAAAAATGATGATGAATCTTTTTGCCGAAAACATCGATATTCCTGAAAATTTACCTTTAAATGTTCTCGATCATTATAAGTTAGTTGGAAGAAATGATGCGTTAAAAGCAATTCATTTTCCAAAAGATATAACGGAATTAAATGCAGCAATTCGTCGTCTGAAATTTGAAGAATTTTTCTTTCTAAATCTTGCAAATCTCTCTCAAAAAGCAGTCAATAAACAAAAGAATAGAAGTAATCCTTTCCCAGAAATTGGTCATTATTTCAATACATTTTACAATGAATATTTACCTTTTGAATTGACAAATGCACAGAAAAGAGTGATGAAAGAAATTCGCTTTGATCTTCGTCAACCTGCGCAAATGAATCGTTTGTTGCAAGGTGATGTTGGTTCTGGAAAAACGATGGTTGCATTATTAACGATGTTGATTGCTGTCGACAATGGTTTTCAAGCAGCTTTAATTGCACCAACAGAAATTCTTGCGCAACAACATTACGAAAGTATTACAGAATTATTGAATGGTTTGGATGTTTCGGTTGAGTTATTAACTGGTTCGGTGACAAAGAAAAAGCGTCAACCAATTTTAGAAAATCTTGAAAATGGAAAACTTAAAATCATTATCGGGACGCATGCTTTGTTGGAAGATAATGTGATTTTTCAGAATTTAGGATTAGCGATTATTGATGAACAACATCGTTTTGGAGTCGCTCAACGTGCTAAATTTTGGAGAAAAGCTAAACTACCACCACATATTTTAGTGATGACAGCCACACCAATTCCACGTACACTTTCGATGACAATGTATGGCGATTTGGATGTTTCGGTGATTGATGAATTGCCAAAAGGACGAAAACCAATTAAAACGCTTCATAAAACGGATGCGCATCGTTTAAGTGTTTTCAAATTTATGAAAGATGAGATTGCGAAAGGTCGTCAAATTTATGTGGTTTATCCACTAATTGAAGAATCAGCAAAGTTAGAATTGAAAGATTTGATGGATGGTTACGAGAGTATTTCTCGTACTTTTCCGTTGCCAGAATATGCGATAAGTATTGTGCATGGTCGTCAAAAACCTGCGGATAAAGAATTTGAAATGAATCGTTTCAAAAATAATGAAACCCAAATTTTGGTGGCAACAACTGTGATAGAAGTTGGTGTAAATGTCCCAAATGCGTCGGTGATGATTATTGAAAATTCTGAACGTTTTGGTCTTTCTCAATTGCATCAGCTTCGTGGTCGTGTAGGTCGTGGTGCGGAACAATCGTATTGTATTTTGATGACAGGTGGAAAATTGAATGAAGTTTCGAAACGTAGAATTCAGACAATGTGTGAAACTAATGATGGTTTTCAGGTAGCGGAAGTTGACTTGGAATTGCGTGGTCCTGGTGATATGATGGGAACGCAACAAAGTGGAGTTCTCAACCTTAAAATTGCTGATTTAGCGAAAGACAAAGAGGTTTTGTATGCTGCAAGAAAATGTGTAGAAGCTATTCTTTCACAAGATCCAACACTTTCTTCTTCGATTTATGAGCCAACAAAAAAATATTTTATTGAAAATCATAAAGATAAAGTTGGCTGGAGTCAAATTTCTTAAAATTTAACATGAAGGAAACTATTTGTATATTTTTTGGTATAATTTATGTTTATAAAAAAAACAAACACAAAACACGGAATTTTATTAGAAACTTTTAATTTTATCAGTTGTGTTAAATGAAATTAACATTAAAAATTATTTTTAACACAATATTAGCGTCAACCAAAAAATTATAGATTATGATGTACACAAATTTAGAAATTATCAGAACTCCACAAGGAGTAGAGGTTGAAGGAAATTCACTATGGATGTTCAATCAGCATTTGAATTTAATGGTATTAATAGCTAATGAATCGATAAAAATTAAACCTTCTATGTCTTTTCAACGATTTAGAAAAAATTAAATAATATATCTCAAAGAGGCTGTCTCAAAAGGG
>NZ_DLOC01000087.1:4949-5479 GCF_002478465.1 Empedobacter sp. UBA7494 | reverse complement strand
TAAGTTTATTCAATTTAACATAATATATATTATAACATTATTATTTCTATGAAATATTAATGCTAATAATCTTTATTATGTTAAGTAAGGATTAAAACAATCTCCTATTTAGATATTTTTATAGAATTTAGATATCCTATCGGAATATCCATATGTTCTAATTATCCAAAATTAAATAATCCAAAATTTGAATGTTCTTTACTTATTATAACATTGTACCGAATACTATTTACATCAATTAAATATGTAACAATAAATACAGTTTTAATTGGAATAACCCCAAAAGCCCAAGAATCAACAATTTTTGAAACTTTACACTTTATATTTAATTCTTCATAAATTTCACGTTCAAGAGTTTCTTCTGGCAATTCATTTGGTTCTAATCTTCCTCCAGGTAATTCCCATTCATTTCGATTATTCCTTTTATGGAAATTGGAGTTAAATATTCTTTATACACTTCTTTTTATCTTTGTATAAATTTAATCATTTTCTATTTAACATAATCTTTGACGTAATAACGTTTCTCCAAA
>NZ_DLOC01000087.1:0-4678 GCF_002478465.1 Empedobacter sp. UBA7494 | reverse complement strand
TTTTTTTTTTCGGTTTCATTTATTAATACATTCGAAATTGTATCGGAGGAAATCATTAAATTTAAATCTCTTCCTTCTTTCAATTGAATTTTCATCATATCCAAAAAACCAAAATCAATTCCCATAAATGGAACATTTTTTTTAGATAAAATTGGAAATTTACCAAATCATTTGCAAGCAAAACTTTTACAAGTCATACAGAATAAAGAAATTATTCGTTTGGGAGAAAGTTAACCAAGAAAAGTTGATGTTCGTATAATTGTTGCTACGAATGCGAATCTTGAAGTTTCACAAAATTTATTCCTCAAAAAATTACTGATAATTTAAATAATTTGAATGAAATAGAACGAAATAAAATTGTAGATTATTGTATTTCAGAATTTAATACCGCAAAATATTGAAGTTTAAATTGATCGAAGAATCTTTTATCGATGAAAGTTTTTTGTTTGAACAAGTTTTGATTAACTTAATCAACAAACTGATAATCGATTGCAAATTATTATTCAAGATTATGGACAATTTATTGATGAAGAAATCATTTCCAAAATATTTTTTACCTTTTTATACAACGCGAAAAGACGGCGCAGGAATTGGTTTGACACTTTCTAAAAACATTATAGAAGCGCACAAATTATTTGTATTATCAACAATATGATGGCGTAAAACGTTTTAATATCATTTTAAAGTAATTGGTAAAAAGTGTAACTTTAACCTCTAATTATATAATATTTTCTTGCCAAAATCTTTGGAAATTTGTCCTATAAAATTACTCTTATGAATGCACAAACACTTACTATACCGATTACCAATTTGAATTCAGAAAAAGATGTTGAATTAATCAATAAATTACTTTCTGAAATAGAAAATCTTGATGAATATACTGTGAATTTAGATGCTAAAACTATTAATGTTTCGGCAAAAAAATTATGGAAAGTTTCCCCTAAAATCTATGAAACTTTAAAGCAAAATAACTTCAAAATAGATTCTGTTGAAAAGTCGTATCCCGTTCTCAATATGACGTGTGCTTCGTGTGCGAGTAGTTCTCAAGCGAATCTTAATCGTCAGTTGGGTGTCGTAAATGCAGAAGTGAATTATGGAAATGGAATGGGAAAAATCGAGTATATTCCTACTCTTGTTTCTCCAGAAAATTTGAAAAATGCTTTGGTAGAAGTAGGATATGATTTGGTGATTGATGAGTCTAAAAATCAAGATGAAGAAATAGAACAACTTCACGAAGAAAAGTATAAAACGCTGAAAAATAAAGTGATTTGGGCTTTAATTTTTGGAATTCCTTTATTTATTATCGGAATGTTTTTTATGGATATGCCTTACGGAAATTACATTATGTGGGCACTTTCTACGCCAATTCTTTTCATTTTTGGGCAACAATTTTTCGTCGGTGCTTGGAAACAACTGAAAAATAAATCGGCTAATATGGACACTTTAGTCGCGCTAAGTACTAGTGTTGCTTATATTTTTAGCGTTTTCAATACATTGTTTCCAGAATATTGGCATAGCAAAGGTTTGCACGCACATCCTTATTTTGAAGCTGCTGGTTTAATCATCGTTTTTATCTTGATTGGTAAATTGATTGAAGAACGTGCGAAAGGAAATACTTCCGAAGCGATCAAGAAATTAATCGGATTACAACCTAATACTGTGTCGGTTGTAAAAGATGGAAATCAAGTTGAAGTGAAAATTGAAGATGTACAAATTGGAGATTTGATTGTTGCAAAACCTGGAGATAAAATTGCGGTTGATGGAATTATTGTTTCGGGAGAATCTTTTATCGATGAAAGTTCATTGACAGGAGAACCAATTCCAGTCGAAAAAGGAATTGATGCGAATGTTTTTTCAGGAACTTTAAACCAAAACTCTCCTATTCAATATAAAGCCTTGAAAGTAGGGAATGATACACTTTTGGCTCAAATTATTCAATCGGTTAAAAATGCACAAGGAAGTAAAGCGCCAGTTCAACAATTGGTAGACAAAATTGCAGGTGTTTTTGTTCCGATTGTAATTATCATAGCAATTTTAACTTTTATTACTTGGTTAGTTTTAGGTCAAGAAAATGCCTTAACAATGGCTCTTTTATCGATGATTACCGTTTTGGTTATTGCTTGTCCGTGTGCGCTTGGTTTAGCAACCCCAACTGCAATTATGGTTGGAATGGGAAAAGGTGCTGAGCAAGGAATTTTAATCAAAAATGCCGAGAGTTTAGAATTAGCGAAGAAAATTGATACAATTATTTTAGATAAAACAGGAACAATTACCGAAGGAAAACCGAAAGTTCAAGAATTGGTTTGGTTTGATGATTCTGCTAAAAATATACTTTACACAATCGAAAATAATTCGCAACATCCTTTGGCAAAAGCGATTACAGAACATATTGGTAAGCAAGATATTTTACCTGAACTAAAAATTGAAGATGTATCTGGAAAAGGATTGAAAGCTAATATTTTAAATAACGTTTATTATGTTGGAAAAACAAGTTGGATTACTGAATTAAATATTCAAATTAATGAAAATGTAAAACAAGCTATTCAAGATTTTTCGACTAAAAATTATACAACTTCTTTCTTTGGAAATGATGAAAAAGTTTTGGGATTAATTGGAATTTCTGATGAAATAAAAACAACTTCTGTTGAAGCTATTAAAGCTTTTCACGAAAAAGGAATAGAAGTTTGGATGGTAACTGGTGACAACGAATTTTCTGCAAATGCAATTGCAAAACAAGTCGGAATTGATCAAGTTGTCGCAAATGCTTTGCCAAATGATAAAATGAATATTATCAAAGACTTGCAACAAAAAGGAAAAGTTGTCGCAATGATTGGTGATGGAATTAACGACAGTGCAGCGTTGGCTCAGGCGGATGTTTCGATTGCGATGGGAAATGGTTCTGATATTGCGATTGATGTGGCAGAAGTTACCTTGATTGGCGGAGATTTGACAAAAATCGATCATGCAATTAATTTATCTACGCAAACGGTCAAAACAATTCATCAAAATTTATTTTGGGCATTTATTTACAATGTAATAGGAATTCCAATCGCTGCTGGAGTGCTTTATCCAATTAACGGATTTTTGTTAGATCCTATGATTGCTGGTGCTGCAATGGCTTTGAGTAGTGTAAGTGTTGTAACAAATAGTTTATTGTTAAAGTATAAAAAGATTTAAAAAAGATTTAAAAAAACTTTAAAATATTCATAAAAAAATCGGCTAAATATTTAGTCGATTTTAATCTTCTAATTCTTTGATTTTAACCTTTGAAGAAAAATCAGGATGTTTTGTATTGATTAAATAATTATATTCTTTTGGAATGATTGACGATGGAACTTTGATAACCAAATATTTAAAATCCTGATACCAAGCAGAACCAATCTCTTGTAACTCGGGATAAGCCTCTACAGATTGCCAATTCTTAGGTAATTTAGACTTTTTAATTTCATAAATTTCATCTTCTTCGCAATCAATTTCTATCACTAATAATTTGTACGAGTTATCAATGCTAATAGAACTTCTATGCACCACCAATTTTAAGGTTGAAAGCGCGCGAGAACTTCCTGCATAAATAACAAATTCATCATTTTTATTCCATCTGTTGGCAACTCCAGAAGCTTGTAATGATTTTGAATATCTCGCTTTACGAATATTGTAAACTAACATTGTTAGACGTTTTCTCCGTATTCTATCGCAGTCAAACGATTATCGATAAATTTCAGACCTGAAACTGTATCAAGAAAATCTGCTGGCGATTTTTTATCTAACAAAACATTAGGCGTCGTTAACCATTTCTCGAAATCATCTTTTGTATTGAAAACCTCCAAACCGTGTTTGTATAAAGAAATCAATAAAACAATATGCTCTTTTGTATTATCTTTTAGAGAAACATCTTTCGTTTTATAATTTCTGTATGTACGCGTTGTGATATTTAACCAACTTGAGATTATTTCGTCTTTTAACGTTGATAATTCATCAAGATATTGAATATATTTTTGATCAATATTATAACGATTTACATAAAAATAAACACTCGTAAAATCTCTTACTTCAGGGATTTCATTTATGATTTGTTCGTATTTTTTTAGTTTAACAGTTGCCATAATTTTAAACTTTTACTAAAGTTACAATTTTTCCTCTTAAGAAAGGAACTTTTTCTCAAATTTAAATAAATTTAACAAAAAAAAGAGGTTACCTAAGTAACCTCTTTGTGATATAATGATTTAAAATTTCTTATTTCAAAGAACCAACCATATCTTCTGGTTTAACCCATTCATCAAATTCTTCAGCAGTTACATATCCTAATGCAATAGCAGTTTCTTTTAACGTTGAGTTGTTTTTGTGAGCTGTTTGAGCAATTTCTGCAGCTTTGTAGTAACCAATTTTTGTATTAAGCGCTGTAACTAACATTAATGAATTATCAACTAATTCTTTGATACGATTATAATTTGGCTCGATACCTTGCGCACAATGCTCGTCAAAAGACACACAAGCATCTCCTAATAAACGTGCAGATTGTAAGAAGTTTGCAGCCATAACTGGTTTGAAAACATTCAATTCGTAATGACCTTGAGTTCCTCCAATTGTAATCGCAACATCGTTACCCATAACTTGAGCAGCAACCATTGTTAAAGCCTCACATTGGGTAGGATTTACTTTACCTGGCATGATAGAAGAT
>NZ_DLOC01000055.1:16284-44220 GCF_002478465.1 Empedobacter sp. UBA7494 | reverse complement strand
CCTAAATGCACTACGGGTTATTATTAATAACAATAATAGCTAAAAAGAATTTTCCAAAACCAATTAACCACGTGATATTATGCCAAATTCCAGGGAACTCTAATGCACCCAATTTGATTAAATCAACTTCAATTCCATTCATGTTCGGTTTGAAATTCGGTAACGTAATTCCCATTAACAGAATCATCACAAAATACAAAATGATGAAAATTCGCGTTCCTTTGTTGTAGAATAATTTATTCCATTCTATGCTAAATAATCTTTTCATGTTAGTTCTGTTTTTGGATTAATTGGAAAAATTGTTGCTCTAAAGATTCTTTACGTTTTACTAAATGATTCACGATAATTCCTTGTTCATAAAACATTTTGTTAATTTCTGCTGGATCTTTCTCTTCTGATAAAACAGCAAAAAGTTTGTTGTTTTCTTTGGTAACTTTTGAAACGAATGAGAACGTTTTTAGTGTATATTCCAAACTTTCCATATTTTGCGCAGCAACTTCAATACTTCCAAAACTTGAATTCATTTGATCGACAGAACCAGCATAAAGCATTTTTCCTTGATTCAGAACTACTACATGCGAACATACTTTTTCGACTTCGTCTAATAAATGACTTGCTAGAATAATTGTAGTTCCTTGTTGAGCAATTTTAATAATCAATTCACGAATCTGAATAATTCCTTGTGGATCTAAACCATTTGTAGGTTCGTCTAAAATCAACACTTCAGGATCATTTAATAACGCAGCCGCAATTGCCAAACGTTGTTTCATTCCCAACGAATATTGTTGAAATTTATCTTTTTTACGAGAAAGTAATCCAACTAATTCAAGTTTTTCGTCAATTTTTGCATAATTAACTTCTTTAATATCAGCGACAATTTTAAGATTTTTTTCTGCTGATAAATATGGGTAGAATTTTGGACTTTCGATAATAGCTCCAATTTTTTTTAACGAATCGTTATTCGGTTCTTTATCGAACCATTTCCACGAACCCGCAGTTGGATTAATTACATTAAGAATCATTCCTAAGGTTGTCGATTTCCCACTTCCGTTAGGACCAAGTAATCCATAAACGTTTCCTTTTTCCACCGAAAAACTGACGTTGTTGACCGCTGTAAAGCTGCCAAATTGTTTTGTTAGTTGATTAATTTCAAGAACTTTGTTCATAGTAGTTGAATTTGTTTTCTTTATATGTAGAGTTTTTTGTTATTTTGTTACAATTTAGAATCAATTTAAATAATATGAGAACGATACTTTATACGTTATTAATTGTACTTACAATTCATGCTAAAGCGCAAAATGGAAAAGTTTATCAAATTTTTAATCAACAAGAAAAGAAAGTTGATTTTGATAAAATGATAAAAGAATTGGCAAAATATGATGTGGTTTTGTTTGGTGAATATCATAATAATGCGATTAACCATTGGTTGCAATTGCAAACTACAAAAGAATTGTATAAGATAAAAGGAAATCAATTGAAACTTGGCGCTGAAATGTTTGAACGTCATCAGCAAACGGAATTAACTAATTATCTAGAAGGAAAAATAACAGATGAAGAGTTTCAAAAGAATACAAAGCTCTGGAGTAATTATAAAACAGATTATAAGCCTCTTGTTGATTTTGCAAAAGAGAAGAATTTAGATTTTGTAGCGACTAATGTAATGCGCAAATATGCTTCGTATGTTGCTAAGAATGGACTTGAAGCTTTGGATACTATTTCTAACGATGAAAAAGGGTTTATTGCAAAACTTCCTATTACCATAGATTATGATGCCCCTGGTTATCCTGAGATGATAAAAATGATGGGAGATCATGCAGGAGTGAAGGCAAAACAGTTTGTTGCAGCACAAGCAACAAAAGATGCAACAATGGCAGAATCAATTTTGAATAATTTGAAGAAGAATAATCTATTTATTCATTACAATGGTGATTATCATTCTAAAAATTACGGTGGAATTTATTGGTATTTGAAATATTTTCGACCTGAGCTTAAAATCGCTGTAATTGAAATTCTAGAAAGTGAAGATTTAAATGAAAAATTATCTGCAATTAAATCAAAAAACGAAAATATTACTACTACAGAGTTTATAATAGTTTTTCCTAAGGATTCGCCTAAAACCTACTAATTTTAGTGATAAACAGGAGGCTAAATTGATTTCTTTTTCATATTTTGCAATCTTAAAAATTTTTAAGTAAACAAAATTAAAAACCACAATGGACAGAAGAAATTTTATTAAATCGACTGCTGCAGCATCTACGCTAGAACTAGTATCACCAGATTCATTATTTGATTTTACATCAAAGATTGATAAAGTAAAAGTAAGACTAGTTGCTCATGGAATGAGAGGGCAAGGACATTTAGACGAACTTTTGAAGAGAAATTATTTAGAAGTTGTTGGAATTTGATTTTACATCAAAGATTGATAAAGTAAAAGTAAGACTAGTTGCTCATGGAATGAGAGAGCAAGGACATTTAGACGAACTTTTGAAGAGAAATTATGTAGAAGTTGTTGGAATCGCTGAACCAAATAAAAGAATGATTGATCTTTGTAACAAAATTTTTGCAAAACACAAGAAAAAACCTGTAGAATACTACAAAGGCTTAGACGGTTACAAAAAATTATATAAGAATAAAGAAATGCATGCTGTAGTTATTGCTACGCCATGGGAGTTTCATGAGGAGCAAACAATTGCAGCGATGAATGCTGGTAAAATTGTAGGCTTAGAGGTTTGTGGAGCGATGAATTTACAAGAATGTTGGAATTATGTAGATACATATGAAAAAACTAAAGTTCCAGTATTTATGATGGAAAATGTTTGTTACCGTCGCGATGTGATGGCTGTAATGAATATGGTTCGTAAAGGAATGTTTGGACAAATTGTTCATGGACAAGGTGGTTACCAACACGATTTAAGAAATGTATTATTTAATGATGGTAAACAACCTTATGGTGGTGGAGTTGAGTTTGGAGACAAAGGTTTCTCTGAAGCTGCTTGGCGTACAAATCATTATGTAAAACGTAATGCAGAATTATATCCAACGCATGGTTTAGGACCAATTGGTACAATGATGGATGTTAACCGTGGAAATAGAATTACACACTTAACTTCTATGGCTTCTCAGCAAGCAGGTTTAACTGATTATATCGTGAAAAATGGAGGAGCAGATCATCCAAATGCAAAAGTTAAATTCAAGCAAGGAGATATCGTTCAAACAATGTTAAAATTTGAGAACGGAGAAACAATCCTATTAACACATGATACATCTTTACAGCGTCCATATAACTTAGGTTTCCGTATTCAAGGGACTGATGGTATTTGGCAAGATATCGGTTCAGGAGGATTTAGCCAAGGTTTCATCTATTTCGAAGATGAAATGAAACATTCTCACAAATGGGCGAGCTCAGAAGATCATTTAAAAACTTACGATCACCCATATTGGAAAAAATACGAAACTCAAGCAGAAGGAGCAGGACATGGAGGAATGGATTTCTTCTTAATGAATGATTTTATCGAGTGTATTAAAGCAAACAAAGAATTCCCATTCGATGTATACGATTTAGCAACTTGGTATGCAGTAACACCATTAAGTGAAAAATCTATCGAAGGAAATGGTGCTTCTCAAGAAATGCCAGACTTTACAAGAGAAAATATAAAACAAGAAAACCAGTTTTTGGTACAGAAGATTATGGAATCTAAAACCTTATCATTAGTCATTTTAGCAGGTGGAATGGGAAGCCGCTACAAAGGACAAAAACAAATTAATCCAATTGGACCAAGTAAAGAGACGTTGATGGAATATTCAATTTTCGATGCTTTTTCTTGCGGAATAAAACATTTTGTATTCATTATTAATGATCAACTTGATGTTGAAACCAAAAAATATTTTCAAAATTTAATTGAAAAAAATGGAGGTTCAGCTGAGTTTGTTCTTCAAACGACATATACTTCTGTTCCGAGAGGAATTTACGATACAATAGAAAAACGTGAAAAACCTTGGGGAACAGGACATGCTTTAATGATTACAAAAAATCATTTAAACAATCCATTTATTGTGATTAATGCAGACGATTTTTATGGTCGTAAAGCATTTGAGAAAGCAAATGAATTGGTTCAAAACGAAAAAATTACAGCAAATACTTATGGTATGGTTGCGTACAAATTGGCCAATACGATTAGCGAAAATGGTTCTGTTTCTCGTGGAGTTTGTACTGTAACAAACGGTCATTTGGAGAATGTTGTAGAGCGTACAAATATCTATTCTAACGAAAATAAAGAAATTGTTTTCGAAGAAGATGATAACGTTTTACCATTGGACGGAGATACGGCTGTTTCGATGAATTTCTTCGTTTTACATCCTTCTATTTTTAGAAAATTAGAAGATAAATTTGAGGAATTTCTTCTCGAAAATGCTTCTCAATTGAAAGCAGAATTTTTCTTGCCAAAAGTTGTAAATGATATGATCAAAGAAGATCAATTGGAAGTGATTGTAGAAAAATCGGATGACAATTGGTTCGGAATGACTTATCCAGAAGACAGAGAAGTTGTAGTAAATTCTATTCAAAATTTAATCAATGATCAAAAATATCCAAATTCACTTTGGACATAAAATATAATGGAGAAAATATTAAAACATTATTTCGAAAATATAGATCAAGTTAGTATTAATCCAATCAGTTCTGGTTGGATTAATTCTACTTATGAAGTTGAGTACGAAGGAAAAAAATATATTTTACAAAAAATAAACACGCATGTTTTTCCTCAACCAGAAGTAATTTCGAATAATATTGACATCATTTCTGGTCATCTAAAAGCAAAGAGTTATGGTAATTCGATAATCGAAATTGTAAAAGATTTGCAAGGAAATTTATTAGCAAAAGAAGATGGAGAAATCTGGAGAATGACTTCTTTTATTCCAAATTCTATTTGTTTTGAGAAAGTAGAATCTGCGGAACAAGCATACGAAGCTGCGAAAACAATTAGTGAATTCCATTCGTATTTGTTAGATGTTAATGTTGATGAAATTCATCCTTCAATTGTCGGGTTTTTAGATTATCATAAACGTGTAAATGATTTTAAAAATGCATTGAAAAATGCGTCAACAGAGCGTTTAGAAGAAACGAAAGAAGAAGTTGCTTATATTTTAGATAATCTGCATCAAGTTGAAAAATATTTAGAAATAGATTTCCCAAAACGTGTCGTTCATGCCGATGCGAAAATCAGTAATTTCTTATTTAATAATGATAATCATTCGCAAGCAATTGCTGTGATAGACTGGGATACAATAATGCCAGGAAATATTTTGTGCGATTTTGGAGATATGATTCGTACATACGCAAATCTGAAAGCAGAAGATGATCCTAATCCTGAAAAATTGTTTGAACCTGATTATTATAAAGCGGTTAAAAATGGGTTTTTAGAACATTTAAAATATGATTTACAACCAATAGAGATCGAAAATATGGATTTTGTTGCGTATATTGTGATTTATATTCAGGCGGTTAGATTTTTGGCAGATTATTTAGAAAACGATATTTATTATTCGATTTCTTATCCAAAACAAAATCTAAATCGTACGATTAATCAAATCAATTTATTAAAAGCATTAACAAAATTTCATGAAGAAAATTCGGTTCGAAAAATATAAACCTACAGATTTTAATAACTTTTTTAAACTTGTTCAGGACGACGAAGTGATGAAATATATCTCTGGAAAAGGTTTGAATGAAGAGCAAGCAAATCACAAATTTACATCAATCTTAGAAAAAGGTAGCGTTAACGAAAACCTTGGTTTTTTTAAGGTTTATGACGAAAACGACACACTTTTAGGTGATTGTAAATTGGTGTATAACAAACACATCGAAAATTCACTTGAAATAGGTTATTTATTGAAAAAAGAATTTTGGAGAAAAGGTTTTGGATCAATGATTTGCAAACATTTATTAGCAGAATCAAAAGAAAAATTTCCTGATTTGCAAGTAATGGCTGTCATCGATCCTGATAATGTTGCTTCAAGAAAGTTGTTAGAAAAGTTTAATTTTGAATCGTATTGGAAAGGTATCGAAAATGATTTGCCTACAGAAAAATTGCTTTTAAAAGAGAAATGATACGAATAAAAGATGTCGCTTTGGCGATGGAAGAAGTAGCGCCTTTGGCGTATGCAGAGGATTTTGACAATGTTGGATTGCTTGTTGGTGATTACAATGATGAGGTAACAGGAATCTTGATAACGTTGGACACAACACCAGAAGTTGTAGAAGAAGCAATTGAGAAAAATTGTAATTTGATTGTGAGTTTTCACCCAATTATTTTTTCAGGTTTAAAGAAATTAAACGGAAAAAATTATGTTGAAAAAGCAGTGATGACAGCGATCAAAAATGGAATTAATATTTATGCAACGCATACGGCTTTAGATAATTCGAAAGTTGGTGTTAATTTCAAAATTTCTGAACAATTATCTTTATTGAATACTAAAATTCTTATTCCAAAGTCTCAAACCATCAAACAATTGATAACTTATGTTCCAACAGAACATGCTGAGCAATTGAAATCTGCGTTGTATGAAGCGGGTGCAGGGAAAATTGGGAATTACGATTCGTGCGGTTTTGCGATAGAAGGCAAAGGAAATTTTCGACCAATTGATGGCGCAAATCCTTTTATTGGAGAAGTTGGTAAGCTGGAAACAGTAAACGAAACGCGAATAGAAGTTGTGGTTCCGCAACATTTGGAAGGTGATGTGATGAATGCTTTGTTCAAAAATCATCCGTACGAAGAAGTTGCATATTCTGTTATTTCGTTGAATAATCAAAACAATTATATTGGAATTGGAATGATTGGAGAGTTAGAAAATGAAATGGAAGAACTCGATTTTTTCAATTATCTAAAAACTCAAATGAATACACCCGTTATTCGTCATTCGAAATTATTAAACAAAAAAATAAAGAAGGTTGCTGTACTTGGAGGTTCTGGCGCATTTGGAATAAAAAATGCAATTTCAGCTGGAGCGGACATTTATATCACGGCAGATTTGAAATATCACGATTTTTTTACTGCTGAAAATAAGCTTGTTTTGGCAGATATTGGGCATTTTGAATCGGAACAGTTTACAAAAAACTTAATAACTTCGTATCTTAAAGAAAAATTTACTAATTTTGTGGTCTTTAATTCTGGAATTAATACCAATCCTGTTAATTATTGTTAACTATGTCTGAAACAAAAAATATTAAAGAACTAAGCGTAGAAGAAAAACTTCGCGCGTTATACGACTTGCAATTAATTGATTCACGTTTAGATGAAATCAGAAATACAAGAGGTGAATTACCTTTAGAAGTTGAAGATTTGAGCGACGATGTTGCACAATTAGAAACGAGAATCCAAAAAATAGTTGACGAAACTAAAGGTTTGGATGAAGAAATTAAATTGAAGAAAGAAGCAATCAAAAATGCTGAAGCTTTAATTAAAAAATACACGAAACAACAAGATAACGTACGTAACAATAGAGAATTTGATGCTTTAGCGAAAGAAGTAGAGTA
The DNA here is from genome assembly GCF_002478465.1 of Empedobacter sp. UBA7494. NCBI lineage: Bacteria > Pseudomonadati > Bacteroidota > Flavobacteriia > Flavobacteriales > Weeksellaceae > Empedobacter > Empedobacter sp. UBA7494. The sequence goes on along the minus strand of NZ_DLOC01000055.1, from coordinate 36,689 downwards.
TCAAGGTTTGGAAATTGAGTTATCTGAGAAACGTATTCGTGAGTTTACAGTTAAAATTTCTCAAAAAAATGCACAAGTTGAAGAATTTAATGCAAAATTAAATTCAATGAAAGAGCATTTATCTCACAAACAAGCTGAGTTGGATACAATTGTAAAAGATACAGAAAAAGAAGAAAGTAATTTATTGAAATTATCTTCTGAATATTCTGCTAAAATCGAACAAAGATTATTAGACGCTTACACCCGTATCAGAAATTCTGTGAAAAATGGTTTAGCTGTTGTTCCTGTACAACGTGGAGCTTCTGCGGGATCTTTCTTTACAATTCCACCACAAAGACAAATGGATATCGCTCAACGTAAAAAAATTATCGCTGACGAACATTCAGGACGTATCTTAGTTGATTTGGAACTAGCTTTAGAAGAGCAAGAAAAAATGGAAATCATAATCAAAGGATAATTTTCTGTGTTAAAAAATATTTTATTTAATATCAAAGTGTTACACGATTGTGTGACACTTTTTTTATGCTAAAACTAATTGTTTTTTATTTTTTAGCACGTTATTTGTAATATTGGCAATATAGTTAGTTTGAAAATTTAGAAATTATGAAAAAAATTATATTTTTAGCCATGTTAGCTGTCTCGTGTATTTCATTAACGTCTTGTGTGAATAATGATGATGGCTATTATGAACCTGAAATTGTAAATGTTGGACAAATCAATTATGATGGTGTATCATTTCCGCTTCGAAATGCAGTTGTTGCAGATATCAAAAAGGCTGATGGTGGATTTTATTATAGTGTAGAATTATCGACGAATCCAGTTCCTAAGAATGGTAAATTAAATGGAGCTTATTTGTATTTAGAAATTTTCCAAAGAGGTGATTTAAATTTTAATGGAACTTACGTAACAGAAAATAACGATAGAGGATTGGATTATATCGAATATTACGAAGATCCTGTTATGCAAAATTATGTACCAGTTCTTAATTCTGGAACGTTTGCTTTGTTAGATACAGATTTTTCTTCTGGATCTATTAATCTAAAAAATTATTTTGACCCTTATAACAGAAGTTTATTATCTACAAATTTTGCATTGAGAGTTTCGAATGATAAAACATTGACTGGTGATTTTGATGGATTATTTGATTTTATCCAATTATACAGCAAATCTGCTAAAGATGCTGTAAGTGCAAAATCTGCATCAACAGAAAGAGTAAAAACAGGAGTGAGAACACCTTCGGCAAGAAAATAAAATTTCAATTTATAGATACAAAAAACTCCGCTAAATATTTAGCGGAGTTTTTTATTGATATACTTTTTTGATTAAGCTTCTACTTCTTTATCACGATTCTTTGGAAAACGACGATAACCTTTCAAATTAAATCTAAAATCTTTTTTCGTTGGACGAACAATAATACGTAATGATGAATCATTTGTAAAATAATTTTGAGCCCAATTAAAGAAAATTGCCAGTTTGTTGCGAACAGTCAAGATTAACATTAAGTGTAAGAACATCCATGTAAACCATGCCATACGCCCAGAGAAAGAGAATTTAGGTAAGTCAACAACAGCTTTATGTTTTCCTATTGTAGCCATAGATCCTGGATCTTGATATTCAAATAAAGTTAATTTATCTTCTGATAAACCTTGTCCAATTTTATTGAAATTTTTAGCTAAATTCATAGCTTGATCCCCAGCAACACGTGCTAATTGAGGATGTCCATGAGGATATTTAGGTGTTTCCATACAAGAAATGTCACCAATAGCATATATGTTATCAGTTCCAATAATTTTACTTGTACGATCTACCTTAAAACGGTTACCTCTTTGTAACTCTTCTTGAGACACAGCTCCTTCAGGAATATTTCCTGTAACACCAGCAGACCAAATTAAATTTTTTGTTTTGATTGTGCGTCCGTCAGCTAAGGAAATAGTTTTTCCATCATAATCTGTAACTCGTCCTTCTGTCCAAATATGTACTCCCATATTTGTCAAATATTCGTGAGACTTTTTATGAGCTAAATCAGACATAGGTCCTAATAAATTAGAACTTCCTTCAATCAAATAAATATTCAATTTAGAGAAATCTAAATCTGGATAATCTTTTGGTAGAATGTGTTTTTTCATGTGCGCAATTGCACCAGAAAGTTCTACTCCAGTTGGTCCACCACCAACAACAACAATGTTCAAAATTTCTTCTAATTCTTCTTCTGACTCAGCAGAATAAGCACTTTCAAAATTTGTTAACAATCTGTTTTTTAGCGTTAAAGCTTCGTTTGTGGATTTCATTGGGAATGATAATTCCTCAATTTGCTTATTACCAAAGAAATTTGTGGTACATCCCATGGCAATAACCAAATAATCGTAAGAAAAATCTCCGATTGTGGTTTCAACAATATTAGCTTCTTTTTTTATAGCTGTTACTTCAGCTAATCGTACGCTGACATTTTTACTTCCTTGAAATACTTTTCGTATAGGAAACGAAATATCACTAGCGTTTATTCCTGCTGTAGCAACTTGATAAAAAAGAGGTTGAAATTGATGATAGTTATAACGGTCAATAAGTGTAACAGAAAAGTGTGGGTTATTATTTAATTTACGGGCTAATTTAAGTCCGGCAAATCCAGCACCTAAAATGACAATCTTTTTCTTTTCCAAAATTCACTTTTTTGTAAAATTACGAACAAACTAAGAAACAATGAAAGATTTATTAAAAATTATTCTGAACCTTAGATATTTACTATGATATCGGATTGATTATTAGATTTTTTTAAATTTATGTTTTTTGTCAGTTTTAAATAAATTGTTAAAATTATTTGTGATTTCATGTATTTCTAAGCTTTTTTAATTTTGTTGAAAGATTAGAATTTAAACAATTTTTAAGCTGAATCGTTTTAAGAAATCAATCAAATTCACGAATTTTATTCCAAATTAATTAAGTCAAAAAACAAGTAATGAGCAAATTATTTGAATCAATCAATATAAATGAATCTATTTCATTAAAAAATAGAATTATCATGTCGCCAATGTGTCAATATTCTTCGGAAGATGGTTTTCCAAATGATTGGCATTTTCAACATTATGTTTCGCGTGCAGTTGGCAATGTTTCGGCGATTATACAAGAAGCTACCGCGGTTATTGCAGATGGTCGAATTTCGTATGGCGATTTAGGAATTTGGAAAGATGAACATATCGAAGTGTATCAAAAATTAACTTCCGAAATTAAAAAATACAATTGTGTTCCTGGAATTCAGTTAGCGCATGCAGGACGAAAAGCAAGTACAGAAAAGCCTTGGTTGGGACACAATCAAATAAAATCTGACGAAAAAAATGGTTGGAAAACGGTTTCGAGTTCTAGTTTACCTTTTAATGAATTGGATGAAACCCCACATGAATTATCAGTTTCAGAAATTGAAAATATTGTAAAAGAATGGGGAAAAGCTACAGAGCGTGCTATAAAATCTGGTTTTGAAATTTTAGAAATTCATGGCGCGCATGGTTATTTGGTTCATCAGTTTTTGTCACCTTTAATTAATAATAGAACAGATGAATATGGTGGAAGTTTCGAAAATAGAATTCGTTTTGTGTTGGAAATTGTTGCTGAAATGCAAAAATACATTACAACTCAATCGCTTTGGGTTCGTTTGTCAGCTTCGGATTGGGCAGAAAATGGTTGGAATTTAGAAGAAACAATCGAATTGTGTAAGATTTTAAAACAAAATGGAGTAGAAGTGATTGATGTTTCGTCTGGAGGAGGAGTGAGTCATCAAAAAATTGATGTCAAAAAAAATTATCAAGTTCCATTCGCAAATGAAATTAAAAATCAAGTTGAAATAATTACTGGAGCTGTTGGATTGATTTTTGAACCAAAACAAGCCGAAGAAATTCTTCAAAATGAAAAAGCAGATTTAATCTTTTTAGGAAGAGAATTATTACGCGATCCATATTTCGCATTACGTGCTGCAAAAGAGTTAGAAGAAGATATAAAGTGGTTGCCACAATATGAAAGAGCAAAAAATAATCATTACGCATAAATTATGTTAGCATTAAAAAAAATTCATCATATTGCAATCATTTGTTCGGATTATCAAAAATCAAAACATTTTTATACAGAAATTTTAGGTTTCGAAATTGTGCAAGAAGTTTACCGAAAAGAACGTGATTCTTATAAATTAGATTTAGCTTTGCAAAATTATTACTGCATCGAATTATTTTCTTTTCCTAATCCACCAAAACGTGTTTCTCGACCAGAAGCTTCTGGATTGAGACATATTGCTTTTACTGTGGAAAATATAGAAAATGAAGTAGAAAAACTAACGCAGTTGAATGTAAAGGTAGAGCCAATTCGTGTGGATGAATACACGCAAAAGAAGTTTACTTTTTTTGTAGATCCCGACGGTTTGCCGATAGAATTATACGAAGAATAGAATAATAAATGGTAAAAAAGAGTTTACTTGCCTTAGCAATGGGAGGTTTAGCCATCGGAATGACGGAATTTTCGATGATGGGAGTTTTAGAGGATTTTGCAAAAGATTTGAATATTTCAATTCCAACAGCAGGGAATTTTATATCAATGTATGCAATGGGCGTAATGGTTGGAGCTCCAACATTGATCATGGCTACAAGTAAATATTCGCCTAAAAAAGTATTAATCTTTTTTATGTTATTGTTTACCATTTTTAACTCACTTTTTGTTATCGCACCAAGTTACAATACCTTATTAATTGCTCGTTTTATGTCTGGTTTACCTCATGGAGCATTTTTCGGTGTAGGATCTGTTGTGGCTGCACAATTAGCAACAAAAGGAAAAGAAGCGCAAGCTATTTCGATTATGTTTGCTGGATTAACGTTTGCGAATTTAGTCGGAGTTCCATTAGGGACGAAATTAGGACAAGTTTTTTCGTGGCGATTAACGTTTGGGATTATTGCAAGTTTAGGATTAATCACGATGTTAGCGATTTCTCTTTGGGTTCCGAATCTTAAAAATACAAATAAAGGAAGTTTAGTAGAACAATTAAGTTTTTTCAAAAAATGGGAAGCTTGGGTATTAATTGTGATGATTTCTATCGGAACTTCAGGATTATTTGCGTGGATAAGTTACATTTCTCCGTTAATGACAAATGTGGCAGACTTACCTAAAACAAAAGTTCCAATCATTATGACTTTGATTGGTCTAGGAATGTTTGTCGGTAATTTTATAGGTGGAAAATTGGCAGATACCATGTCACCAAATAAAGCTGCAATCATCTCTTTTGCGTCGATGGCGGTTTGTTTAGTGATTGTTTATTTCACTTCTCATATACAAATAATGGCTTATATTATGTCGTTTATTACGGGATTAATTGCGTTTACAATTGGTTCGCCAATTCAAATGATGTTGATTAATAACGGAAAAGGATCAGAAACTTTAGCGGCTGCAGCTGGTCAAGCAAGTTTTAATATCGGAAATGCTTTAGGTGCATTTTTAGGAGGAATTCCGATTGCAATGGGATTAGGATTTAATTCGCAATTGTGGGTTGGTTTTATTATGGCTTCGGTCGGATCAATAATTGCAGCAATCTTTTTACAATTAAAATCGAAAAGAGTTTAAAAATATTACTTCAATCATAATCAAAGGATGTTCTACGGAGCATCCTTTTTTAGTTTATATTTGTAACAAATTAAATTCAAAATGAATCATTACAAAGCTTTTATTATAGACGATGAACACTTTGCTCAACAAGGGTTAAAGAAAATTATTCAACATGCTTTGCCTGATTTTTTTGTTTCCATTGATACTGCGAATTCTGTAAAAGAAGGCGTTGAAAAAATTAAGGAAAATCAACCAGATATCGTTTTTTTGGATATTCAGATGCCAGAGGAATTTGGGTTTAAATTATTTGATTATTTTGATGATATTACGTTTGATGTCATTTTTACAACAGCTCATTCAGATTATATTTTAGAAGCAGTAAATCAATGGGGATGTTTAGGTTATTTGATGAAACCTATTTCAATTTCTGACCTTAAAGTATTATTGAATCGTTTTGTAGAACGTCAAAATCAAACACAAAAAACGAAAGAGATTATCAATATTGCAGATGATTTTGAAGATGAGGTAGAAACAGATAATCTGAAAGATGTTTTCAAAAATGAACATGGAATTATTTTTATTCCATCTATAACAGAGGTTTTGGTACTGAAAATTGAAGATATTATTTACTGCAAAGCGGATGATAGTTATTGTACAATTTTTACTGAAAAAGATGTGTACATGGTAACTAAAACGCTAAAAGAAGTAGAAAATTTGATTGATCAAACCAATTTTTTCCGTGTAAATAGATCATACTTAGTCAATATTAATTTTGCTAAAAAATTTGATAAACGAAACAATTTATTGATTCTTAATTGTCATCCAAAAGACGGCGAATCAAATCTGCCTGTGACTTCATTGGGGTATAAAATTTTATCGAATGTGGTTGCGTAACTTCATTTTTTTACTTCTTTTATTTCTTTGCTCTCATCAACTTTCTGCGCAATATGTTTTGACAAAACAATACACGTACGAAAATGGTTTGCCTGCCAATGAGATTTTGAGTGTCTATAAAGATTCTCGAAAAATTTTATGGGTTGGAACTCGTTTTGGCGTGTTTGTGAAAGACATGGATAATTTCAAAATGATGAAACGCTTCGAGAAAGTACAATACAATAATGTTTGGACAATAATAGAAGATAGAGAGCATAATGTTTGGTTTGGAAGTTATGGAGAAGGAATATTGAAATTTACAGGTCAACGTTTTGAACAAATTAATACAGCGAAAGGGTTGGTTTCGGATCGCGTTCGAAATTTATTTTATTTAGATGATTTAATATATGTTGCAGCGCAAGGAGGCGTTTCGATTATTGATACAAAATCAAAGAAAATTTACAATCCTTCTTTCGAAAAAAATAACAATATTGTGTTCGAAGCGGTGTCTTTTTTCGAATATCAAAATAAAGTTTATGTTGCAACAATCGATCATGGTGTTTATGAAGTTCATCGTGATAAGTTGAAGTTGGTCAATCCTTTCAATCGAATTAATTATAGTTTTTTGTATAATAATGATTTGTATTTGTCATCGTCTAAAGGTCTTAATGTTATTCCGATAAACGATTTTTTGAATAAAAAATTGAATTTTAAAACGTATGATTTTCCAGTTTTTAGAAATCACAACATTTCAGATAAACGTCATTCTTTTTTATTAGCAGGTTACGAAACGGGAGCAGGAAATGGGATGGTTGCGGAATTAAAGAATAGTAAAATAACAGATCAAACAGAGAATTTTAAAATTACTTCGGATTATCCTTATCGAGTTTTTAGTAGTAAAACGAATGATTTAATTTATGTTGGAAGCGCTGATAAAGGGCTTTTTGAAGTTCATTTTAATCATTTTTTAGATTTTTCTACGATTGATAATAAAAAAGTCATTGAAATTTTAAAAGTTGAAAATACACAATATTTTTTAACGTCAGAAGGTCTTTATTTTCAGGAGAACAACGTATTTAATAAACAGATAAAGAGAGATGCTTTTTATCAATATATGCTTCGAAATAAGTCAAAATTCAAAGATTTTTTAAGTCAATCAAATAAAGATTTTTATGAAATTGATTTTGATTTGAAAGAAAAAAATCTTCGTTTTTATAAAATGATTATTCGTTATAATTCGTTCATTATAGCAACTAATCTGGGACTTTTCGAGTTAGATTTTAATGGAGAATTCAAAGATTATTTACCTAATCGAACAAGTCAATTTACATATTTTAATAATCAATTTATTCAGACAAATCCTTTTGGAGGAATTTTGGTTTTTGATGATTTGAATAATCTAAAATATCATTCATATTCAGCTGCACAAGCCAATGTTCCGAAAGATGTTGTTTCGATTTGTCAAAATAAAAAAGCTGTATTTTTTGGTTCTTCTTTGGATGGTTTATTCAAGTATGAAAATGGAAATTTTATTTCTTATTTGCAAAATAATCAGTTTAATGAATCTAAAATTAAAATGATAAAATGCGTTGGAGATAATCAGTTGTTGGTTGCAACAGAATTTGCAAAAGTCTATATTTTAGAGGTAAAAGGAGATGAATTAATCACAAAAAAAGTAATCAATATTCGTGAAATTGGCGGGGAAAATATCAGTTCAATTGACATTTTTGGGAACTCAATTCTGATTGGAACCAATCGTAATTTACTCGTTTTCAATAATAATAAAACATATATGATTGGCAATGAACAAGGTTTTGTGAATAAGGATATACATTCGTCTATTTTTGACGGAAAAACGGCTACAATTGGTGTTGAAAATGGATATTATAAGTTAAATCTTGAGAATTTATTCAAGCAAAAAAATCAGTCGAAAGAGATTATTATTACAAGTTTTAAAATTAATGATGAATCTTTTGGGATAGATAAATTTATGTGGTTTGATTTGATTGATAAGGATCTGAATTTAAAGAATAATGAGAACAATATTACACTAAATTTTGCTGTGGTTGATGCTAATTTTGCTCAAAGTTATAAGTACAGATATCGTGTAAATCCTGATGAAAAGTGGAACGAGTATTTTTATAACCCATCTATTTATTTGCGGAATATACCATATGGTAAATATCGTGTTCAATTAGAAATAACGGATACAAGCAATGGACAAAAACAAATTATTGATTTGGTTTCGTTGAATGTTGACGAACCTTTTTACTTGAATATTTATTTTATTTTGTTGTCAGTCTTAACTTTAGGATTGATTATTTATCGTTATAATACAAATAAAATCAAGACGTTAAATAAATTTAATCAATTAAAAATTAGTCAATTAAATGAAAAAAATACTCAAGAAAATCAACGTTTGCAATTAGAGCGGCAATTAACCGAAACGAAGTTAACAGCTTTACAATCGCAAATGAATCCGCATTTTATTTTCAATGTGCTGAATTCTATTCAGTTTTATATTTTGGATAATGATATTGATAATGCGTTAAATTCGTTGGGACGTTTTTCTCACTTGATTCGTCAGATGTTAAATCTTTCAACAAAAGATGAAATTAGTTTGAAAGACGAAATTGATTTTTTGAAATTATATGTTGAAGTTGAGAATTTTAGATGGAAAAATAAAATAGAATTTGATGTTCAAATTGATAGTCAATTGGATATTTATCGCATCAAAATTCCTCCAATGTTGATTCAACCAATTATCGAAAATTCTTTTGTTCACGCATTTGATCAAAATCATTTACAACCGATTATCAAATTGATTATTCGTGTAAAAATTGATTATTTAGAAATAATCATTGAAGATAATGGAAAGGGAAATACAACACAAATTACGCAAAATAAAACTCACGATTCGAAAGCACTTAAGATAGTTAATGAGCGTTTACAATTGCTTAATCGTAATATTGAAGAAAATATTTTTATAAATTTTCATGAAAAAGGAACAAAAGTTCGAATGATTTTGAAAGTTGATTAAAATTTCACCTGAATAAATTCACAATTCACCTTGCTGAAACGTGAATTAACGAAATCTGAACTCTATTTTAATGATAGATATTATTCAGTATATATATTTGTTGTATCGATTTCAAACTAAGTATTAAACTTTGATGCTTTGTTTTCTAAACCTATGAAGACACCATAAAAGTATCTTAAAAGTTACATTTTTCGACGTGTGAGTCAAAAAATTTTACAACAAGAAGCTACTGCAAAGTAGCTTTTTTTTATCTTTATCCCCATGAAAAATGTACAATTAGGAAATACAGATTTAGAGATAAAACCAATTTTTTTCGGAGGAAATGTTTTTGGTTGGACATTGAATGAAGAAGAATCTTTTCGAATTTTAGATGGATTTTTGGACAGAGGATTTAATGCGATAGACACTGCGAATAACTATTCGTATTGGGTGAAAGGTAATGTTGGAACAGAGTCTGAACGAATAATCGGAAATTGGTTAAAATCGAGAGGAGTGAGAGATAAAATCGTTTTGGCAACGAAAGTTGGTGGACGAAATATGATTCAAGATAAGCCAAATACTACAAAAGCTCATATCTTAAAAGAAGTAGAAGAATCACTTATCCGTTTACAAACAGATTATATTGACTTATATCAAACTCATTATGATGATGTAAATACACCTGTAGAAGAAACTTTATCCGCTTATAATCAATTGATAAAAGAAGGAAAAGTGAGATATATTGGTGCATCTAATTTTTCTTCGGAGCGATTGATTGAATCGTTGGATAAATCAGAACTTTATAATTTACCACAATATAAAACTTTACAGCCTGAATATAACTTGTATGATCGTCAGCATTTTGAAGAATTTTTGCAGCCTGTTGCAGAGAAATACAATTTAGCTGTTATTCCTTATTACAGCTTAGCGAGTGGATTTTTATCAGGTAAATATAAAACTGAAGAAGATTTACAACAAAGTTTGCGCGGTAATGGAATCAAAAAGTATTTGAATGAAAGAGGATTCAAAATTTTGGACGCTTTACAAACTATTTCTACACGATATAATATTTCTTATTCGGCAGTTGCATTGGCTTGGTTAATGGATCAGAAAACTGTTGTAGCTCCCATTGCGAGTGCAACTAAGGAACAACATCTTGATGCTTTTGTAGAAGCTGTAAATGTGCAATTATCTCATGATGATGTTAAACTTTTGACCGAAGCAAGCGAATATTAGAATGGAAAATTTACAAATGAAACCCAAATTAACTCCAATCATTTTATGGATAATGATTATTGGGAGCGGTTTGGTTGTGGCAAATAATTATTACAATCAGCCATTATTGTCATTAATCGCTAAAGATTTTAATGTTTCCGAAAGTAAAGTTTCTAATATTGCAATGTTAACACAAATTGGATACGCTTGTGGATTGTTGTTTATTATTCCTTTAGGAGATTTATTGAAACGAAAACGAATGATTTTAATCGATTTTGTTTTTGTAATTGTAGCTCTTTTGGGAATGTATTTTGCACCATCCGTAAGTTGGCTTTTTCCATTAAGTTTTCTAATCGGTTTTACCTCAGTTATTCCGCAAGTTTTTGTGCCAATGGCATCTGAATTAGCAGAACCTCAAAACAAAGCGCAAGCTGTGGGAATGGTTATGAGTGGTTTGCTTGTTGGTATTCTACTTTCTCGCGTTTTTAGTGGCTTTATTGGAGAATATTTAGGATGGAGAGAAGTTTATTTGATAGGTGCAGTTTTAATTTTTGTATTATGGATTTTCATCTATATATTTTTACCAGAAATACAACCAAATTTCAAAGGAACTTATGGTATTTTGATGAAATCGATTGTAGATTTAGTAAAAACTCAACCTCAATTAAGATTAGCTTCTTTTCGTGGTGCAACTGGTTTCGCAGCATTTAGTGCATTTTGGACAACATTGGTTTTTCATTTAGAAGAAGCACCATTTTTTGTTGGAAGCGATGTCGCTGGAGCATTTGGTTTAATTGGTGCAGTAGGTGCTTTAGCAGCAGCTTTGGTTGGTAGAGTTTCGAAAGTTTTATCGACCTCCAAAATAATCTTTTATTCCATTCTCATTATGTTAATTTCTTGGGGATTTTTCTATGAGTTTGGTTATACATATTGGGGGTTAATTGTTGGCGTAATTTTGATCGATTTAGGTTTACAAGCAATGCACGTTTCTAATCAAAATATTATTTTTGGATTAGATGCCAAAGCAGGAAATCGAGTGAATACAGTTTATATGACGAGTTATTTTATTGGTGGATCTTTAGGAGCATTTATTGCTGCAAATGCGTGGGATAAATTTCAATGGAATGGAGTGGTTGCTGTTGGCGTTTTTTTTACTTTAATTTGTTTGATATCTCATATTTTATTCAAAAAAAATAATAAGTGATGAAAGATTTTTCTTCTGAAATAACATATAAAACAGCGAGAAGTAGCGGTGCAGGAGGGCAAAATGTAAACAAGGTTGAAACAATGGTTTTAGCAAAATGGAACGTTGAAGATTCCCAATTTTTTTCTGATGAAGAAAAAGCATTAATCACAGAAAAGCTAAAAAATAAGATTAATTCAGAAGGATTTTTACAAATCAATTCGCAAGAATCTCGCTCTCAATTGGACAATAAAGAATCTGCAACAAAGAAAATGTTAGAATTGGTCGAAAAAGCATTGATTATTCCAAAGTTTAGAAAAAAGACCAAACCTACGAAAGCTTCTCAACAAAAAAGATTGAATCAAAAGAAACAACAAGCTGAGAAAAAAGATGGTCGTAGGTTTAAATTTTAGAACAATTATATACGATCAACTAAAAAAATTAATATACTACATTGTATTGCTATAATCATTACTATTTTAAAAATAAAAGACTTTTTTCTTGTTTTATGACGATAAATCTGCATTGACATAAGAGAACCAATTGTTCCACCAATCAAAGTCACAAAACAAAGTGCTAATTCAGATACACGTCTTTTACCAATAATTGAGTTTTTTTTATCTATTTTAAATAAAAAAAAAGAGAGAACGTTGATAAGGAGTAGAGTAAAAAATAAATATTTATCCATTCAGTGTGTGATTAAGTAGTAAAAATACTTATAATTAAGTAGATAAAAAATATTTTTCCTAGAAATCTATGTTGTTTATCTTTGTACTTCAAAATCATAAAAAATCTTCAAAAAATAAATTGTAAAATTCTAATTATAAAATAATTATGCAAGATTTAAAAGGGAAAAATGCTTTAGTCACAGGAGGTAGTAGAGGTTTAGGAAAAGCTGTTGCTTTGGCATTGGCTAAAGAAGGTGTTAATGTAGCTGTGACAGGACGAAATACAAAGACATTAGAAGAAACTGTAGAAGAGATCAAAAGTTTTGGAGTAAAAGCAGATTATTCAATTTTTAATGTAGCCGAAAAAGTTGAAGTGAAAATGCAACTTGAACGATTAATAGAGAATTTTGGAGCGTTTGATATTTTGATTAATAATGCTGGTATTGCGGCTTTCGGAAGTTTTTTGGAAATGCCAGAAAATGATTGGGAAGAGATTGTGCGTACCAATTTATTTGGACCATATTATGTTTCTAAAGCTGTAATTCCTTCGATGGTAGAGTTAGGAAGTGGTGATATTATCAATGTTTCGTCAACGGCGGGATTAAAAGGAAACGCAGTAACTTCTGCTTATTCAGCATCAAAAGCGGGATTGATAGGTTTATCAGAATCATTAATGTTCGAATTAAGAAAGAAAAACATTCGTGTAACGACCTTAACTCCAAGTACAATTGCATCTGAAATGTCAAAAGATGTATTAAAAATCACTGACGGAAATCCAGAAAAAGTGCTTCAACCAGAAGATTTTGCTCAATTAATTGTCGATTTATTAAAATTAGATAAGCGCGCAATGTTGGCATCAGCATCTTTATGGTCTACAAATCCTTAAAAATTGATTAATCATATTTATAAAATCCAATTTCTAAATGAAATTGGATTTTTTTGAAAAAACATTTTTCAGAATCATTTCTTATATCAACTTTGAATTAAAAACACTTTTTAATATGAGCATAAATAATCAGTTAGAAAGTTTAAAGGAAATCAAATCAATGATATAACGCACCTCCAAAAACATAAGTATTAGTGGATGAATTAATGTTTGGGTTTAGGTAGTGGAAATGATTTCTGCATTTATAGCTTATGTTTTGATTCTACAAGACGAACTTCAAGTAAATTATAGAGGAATATAGACACCTCATTTAATGAAAAATTTAGAAATTAAATTATTCACTTTAAGAATTGTAACTTTAATGTTTGCCTGTTTGGAGGTTTCTTTTTTATGATCAGAAAATCGACAAAAGATGGCGTTAAATTTATAAATCCATTTACAAAACGAAAGATTACTATTTATAAAATTTCAAATGAGTTGAGATTTGATGATATCGATGATTAAAACATTCATAATATATAGAGTTTAAATTTTTGATAAATATAAAAATTGTTATTCAAATCTGTCGAATTTATAAATTGGGTGTGTGATTATCGAATAATTCTACTAAGTTTAAGGCTTCAAAATGCAATTGTAGTAATTTGCGAACCGTTTTTTAAAACAGAAAGAATTTTTAAATATATGAAAAGTAAAAAGTTAACCAATGTATTAACGCTTGGATTTGCGTTGTTTGCGATGTTTTTTGGCGCAGGAAATCTTCTTTTACCTCCTTTGATTGGATTAGAAGTGGGCTCAAGTTATTTCGTCGCGATGGTTGCATTTGGATTAACTGGTATTTTATTGCCATTTACTGGTATTTTATCTGTTGTTTTTTCAGGTGATAATTTTAATGATTTAGGACATCGTATGAACAAACATTTGGCGGCTATTTTAGGTACAATTATTATGATTTGTATTGGACCGTTAATTGCGATTCCTCGTACTGCCGCAACAACATTCGAAGTGGGATTAAAACCATTTTTTCCAACATTGGATCCGATGTGGGGATCGTTACTATTTTTTGCAGTAACACTTATTTTAGCGATTCGTCCCTCAAAAGTGGTAGACGTTATTGGAAATTATTTAACACCAGTATTATTGATTTTATTGACCTTATTAATAGTCATTGGAATTATATACCCAACCGCTGATTTCTTACCTTCAGATTTAACAATGATGCAATCTTTTTCGAAAGGTTTTATAGAAGGTTATCAAACATTAGATGTTTTGGCTTCTGTTATTTTTGCTGGAATTATCATAGCTGCAGCGCGAGATAAAGGGTATACTGATACAAAAAGTAAATCTCAAATTGTAATCGTATCAGGTTTATTGTCTACGACTTGCTTGTTATTTGTTTATGGTGGATTGATTTATTTAGGAGCAACTTCAGGAATTACAAATCCAAAAATTCCTCGACCTGAATTGTTAATCGAAATTTCTCGAAATACATTAGGTCACTATGGGTTAATGGCAATTGCATTATGTATGGCATTTGCTTGTCTTACCACAGCAATCGCATTAACATCTGCGGTAGGTACATTTTTTGGGCGTTTAACAAACGGAAAAGTAAGTTATACGGTTTTAGTGGTTATATGTACGATAATTTCGTTTGGTTTATCGATAAAAGGTGTAGACGAAATTATTAATTACGCAATTATACCTTTAGCTTTTGTTTATCCAATTACAATTACGTTAGTTGTTTATATAGTGTTGTTTGGTAATATTGTTAAGAGTAAAACACCATATATTTTTGCTTTAACTGCGTCTACAATCATCGCGATTTTAGGATTATTAAAATCATTAGTAGAATTAGATAAATCGACAATAGAAAATCTGAATAAAATTCCATTTTTCGAATACGATTTAGGTTGGATTGCTCCATCGATTATCGGTTTTGTAATCGGTTTATTGATTGATAGATTAAGAAAATAAAAAAATCCTCGGAAGAATTTTCCGAGGATTTTAACCAATCAAAACTACTATAAAAACACTAATTAGAATAATAATGTCTATTACTTATTCTTTTACAAATTTCTTAAAGTTTTGGGAATAAACTTCTTATTGATTACAGATTTATTTTATGTCCAGATAAAATTAATTTATATCTATTTATTAATCATATATGTAGAGAATTTGAATGAATTGATTTAGGAAAAGTTTAAGAATTTTTTGTAATTTAAAAAACGAATAGAAATAAATAATCTAATAAAAAATGATCGAAAATTGTTCGCGTTGTAACGAAACAATGGAGTGTAAGGTAGATGATATTGCGAATTGTGCGTGTACTACAATTGTTATAAAAGACGAAATAAAAGAGTTTTTGAAGAAAACGCATTACAAATGTTTGTGTAATTCTTGTATAGAAAAACTGAATTATTTTGTAGAATTAGATCAAGAATATCCACATCCAACAATGCCTTCGGAGTTTGTTCCTCATATACATTATTATATCGAAAATGGGTATTGGGTTTTTACAGAATTTTTCCATTATCAGAAAGGAAAATGTTGCCAAAATGGTTGCAGACATTGTGCTTATGGTTATAAGAAATAAAAAATGGTTCAACTTACATTGAACCACTAACCAACCTAAAAATACTATAAAAAAACTCTATTTGATTAAGGATATTCTTCTTCAGAAAATCAACTTCATTATCCTTAACAACTATGAATAAATTATTTATGGTACAAAGGTAGGTAGATTTCTTAATTTGATAAATAAATTTATATTTATTTTTTTATACTCAAATAGATAGAATTTATATTAATGTTAAGAAAATATTAAATTTACCTATTTATGAATATTTGCTAAAAAATCAATACTACATTTCCGAATGTTGTAATTCTAAGAAAAATATTGCATTATTTTTTTTGAAATTTTTTCAGCAGTTGTTTTATCTTCAGTTTCTTCCAAAGTTGTTACATAATCCTCTAAGAAACTTTTGATTTCTTGTTGATTAGAACCTTCAAAATTAGCTAAATAATCTTCGAAATCGATATTTCCTAAAACACGATCAAAGTAAGTTTTGGCTTCATCATATTTTTTCATGCTCACTAACAAAGGCGCAATGCTATGACTAATATAAAACTCGTTTACAGCAGCTTGTTCAGCATTTTCTTCTTTTTTGAAATGTGCAGAATTTAAGTAACTATTATAAGCTTCCACAGCTTTTTCATTTTCACCTAAAACCTCATAACAACGTGCTTTGAAGAATTTAATTTCGTAAAATTCGTCTTCATTCAGTTTATTGAAAAATGTAATACTTTCTTTGGGATTTGAA
Source organism: Empedobacter sp. UBA7494 (assembly GCF_002478465.1). Classification (NCBI taxonomy): domain Bacteria; kingdom Pseudomonadati; phylum Bacteroidota; class Flavobacteriia; order Flavobacteriales; family Weeksellaceae; genus Empedobacter; species Empedobacter sp. UBA7494. Next base: position 19,957 of record NZ_DLOC01000055.1, on the reverse strand, counting down.
TAAAATTTTCGGTATCCAATAATAAAATCTTCTACAAATTCTGTATCTGTTTGTTCAATAGCGAAATTCAATAAGTTTTGAGATTGTTCTTCTGTTAATTGTCCAATAAAAGCTTCCCAATAATTCACCAAAGTATTGAAATCATACGCCAAATCTTCCACAAAAATTTGTGCAGCAATTCGTAGAAATTTATCACCCAATTGATCGATTATTTCATGGTCTTCATCAGAAAAATCAGTTGAATTATACAATAGATTTTCGATAATTTCTGACGCCTTATCTTCTGAATAATCATTATTTAATTGTTTCAAAGCATTGCTAACATTGAATTCCATTTGTGTAAATTTTAAATTAAAAATCAACACAAAGGTAACTGATTTACTGCAAAAAAAACTTGATAATTTCAAAAGTTAATCGTCAATTCTAATGAGAATTTAATGAATAGTTTTTTTGAGAAAGTAGAATTTTAGTTATCTTGTGGTAGTTTTTATTAGTTTATTTAAAATAAACGTTTTATGTTACGAATCTATTCGATAGTACTAATTATATGTGGTTTTTGTTTTACAAAAGCTCAAAATTTGAATGTTGGCGCTCAGTTTCCGATTAATAAAATTGAAAATATCAATCAATCTTCAAACTTTAAAATTATTGTATTTACGCCAAGTTTATACAAAACGAATCCGTATGCGAGCATGATGACAACTTCGCTGAACTATTATTTTGTGAAGAATTTGGCATTTTCGTCTCAAAATCCACTAAAAATTGATGTGATTTATATTGTAAATGAAGATAATAAATGGAGTAAAGAACCGCAGCAAACGTTTGTTTTTAATGAAACAACCAATCAAAATAAGTTGGATGGAACGAAGGTAATTTATGATGAAGTTGGAAAAATTTATAATGCAATTGGGTTGAAACCTTTTAAGCAAAATTCAATTTCGAGTATGATTCCAACGTCAAATTCTAACAATGTTTTAGTAGAAAGTTCGATTCTTTTTCTAGTGGATCAAAACAATAAAATTTTGATGCGAGATAATGATTATCGTGCGCAAGGCGAACATCTGAAACCTTTGGAAAGATTGATTAAAAGAACGTTTAAAATCGATAACATAGAAGTAAATATCACAGAAAATAAAACCTTGAAGGTTGGTGATAAAGCACCAGATTTTATTTTGAATGGACCGAATTATAAGACTAATTCGACAGATAAATTTTTGGATGATAAATCAACTTTTAAAGTTTTAACGTTTTATCCTGCGGCGTTTAGTGGACAAATTTTACCAGATTTTACGTCAATTGATACGAAAGAAGCAATGACTTGTGCTGCTCAAATTCAATTAATCGATCATAATCCATTGTTACAAAATGTAAAAAGTTACGCAGTTTCTAGTTCTACAAATCCGTTGTTAGAATTATGGAAATCAGCTTTGCGAACAAATAATATTACGTATTTGAATGATGAGAATTATGCAATTTCGTTGATGTATAATTCTTATAATCGTTTAGGTTACAATAATAGAGCAACTTATGTGATTGATAAAAATGGAATTATTGTGTATGCAAATCAAGATTTGACGTTTGAAGATGAAGCAAAATTTCCAACTATTTTAGAAAAAATCATTCTGAATAGTAAATAAATTATGAATCAAATTGTGTAATATCTTCAAATTTAGCCTCAATCAAATTTTTTAAATCTTCGGGATTTAGAATAATTTGTAAACCTCTTTTTCCTGCACTGATACAAATCTGATCTTGTAAAACAGCCAGTTCTTCTATGTAAGTAGGAAATTGCTTTTTCATTCCGATAGGTGAGCAACCGCCACGAATATAACCTGTAACATTGAGTAAATCTTTCAACGGAAGCATTTCGCAGTTTTTATTACCAGAAATTTTCGCAAATTTTTTCATATTAAGATGTGTGTTCGCAGGAATTACGGCAACTAAAAATGGTTCTATATTTCCTTTCAAAACCAAAGTTTTATAAATTCCTTCCGGATTTACGTTCAATGAATTTGCAACATGCAAAGCATCAATATGTTCTTCATCAACTTCATATTCGCGCAATTCGTACGAAATATTGTGTGTGTTTAAAATTCGTACTGCATTTGTTTTAGCAGTTTTATTGCTCATTCTATAATAATTTACACAAAGTTATTACGAAAAACTTTTATAAAGGATTTTTCTATAGAATTATTGACTAGGATAATTTTTTGGACGAAAATTTCTATTCTCAAAACTATTCTTACCTTTGCACAACGAATGAAGTTTTTGCAACACATATTACGTTTACCATTTTTTAGCACTTATTATCGTACAATATTTGCTCGGGTAGACTATGTGTATACTTCGTATTAATTTTGTATGTCAAAAATTTAATCATAATCTACAAGCCCGAGCAGTTTTGCTCGGGCTTTTTTTATTTAAAAAAAATCATGGAAAATTTAAAAAGTTTAAAGGAAAATGTAGCTATTTTTTTACCAGAAAATGGATTAGAAGAAAAATTAAAATTAGCTGAAAAAGAAAATAGACCATTACGAATCAAATTAGGTTTTGATCCTACCGCACCAGATTTACATCTTGGTCACGCCGTTGTATTGAAGAAATTGAAAGAATTTCAAGATTTGGGACATCAAATAGTTATTTTGGTTGGGAGTTTTACAGCTCAGATTGGAGATCCAACAGGAAAAAATAAAAGTCGTCAACCGCTGAATGCAAAACAAGTTCAGAACAATGCGGAAACCTACATTAATCAATTGTCAAAAATTATTGATGTGGATAAGGCTGAAATTGTGTTTAATTCAGACTGGTTAGATCATTTACCTTTTACGGATGTTATTAAGTTGTTGTCAAAAGTTACGGTTGCACAACTGATGCATCGAAATGATTTTAATAAACGCTTCACCGAAAATACGCCGATTGCAATGCATGAGTTGGTTTACCCGATTTTACAAGCATACGATACTGTTCAGATAAGTGCTGATATCGAAATGGGAGGAACGGATCAATTATTTAATTGTACAATGGGACGACAATTGCAAGAAAGCAATGGAGAAGTTGCTCAGATTGTAATGTGTATGCCACTTTTGAGAGGAACCGATGGAAAAGAAAAGATGAGTAAATCGTTGAATAATATTATTGGTTTGACGGACGAACCAAATGAAATGTTTGGGAAAACGATGTCTATTCCAGATGATTTATTAGAAGAATATATTGCGTTGGCAACGGATTTTTCTATTGAAGAAAAAATGAATTTGAATGAGCGATTAAAAACAGATAATCCAATGTTAATTAAGAAATTAGTTGCAAAAAATATTATTATTCAATACCATTCTGTAAATGAAGCTGAACAAGCAGAAGAATTTTTTAACAATCAATTTCAGAAAAGAAATGATGAAAATAGAGTTTTCGAAGTTGTTAAAATTAGTTCTTTAAACTTTGAGAATGATAAAATCACATTATTAGATGTTTGTCATCAATTAAAGAAAGATTTGTCGAGAAATGCAATCAGACGTTTGATAGAAAGCGGTGCAGTACAAATTAATGGAGAGAAAAACATGGATGCTTTTGGTGATTTTTTATTAAAAACCGAAAATAAAATTAAAATAGGAAAAAGAGATTTCTTCGAGTTGAAGTAGATAATAAAATGAAAAAAAGCCTCTAAAATAGAGGCTTT
>NZ_DLOC01000055.1:15107-16175 GCF_002478465.1 Empedobacter sp. UBA7494 | reverse complement strand
AGCCTCTAAAATAGAGGCTTTGATTTATAATTCTTTTTTCATTTCGTATTGTTTGTCGTACAATTCTAATCCCATTGATTGAATAAAATCATTTGTAGAGATTTCTCTTTCGTCAACATTAATCATTTTAATTTCTTTGTTCTTCAAATCGCTGAAAAGAATGGAAGCTAAATAACGATTTCTATAATCGTGATGAACACCAAATTGATAAATACGTGTATTATTTTTGTTGATAATTTTATAAGCAACTAAAATTCCATCTTCATAAATTCCATTTATTTGACAATCTTCGATGATATTTTTTACACTTTGAATATCATTTTTCCAAGTAGGTTTTATGTCCCAAAAGTTTTCACTTGTAATCAAATCTAAATCACTAAATTCTACAATTTCATGTAACGGATTTACGACCAAAATAGGAATTCCTTTGTAACTATTTAAGGTTCTTGTTTTTTCAAAACCACAAGCTTCGTAAGCGTTAATTGCAAAATCATTTTTAGTATTTACCTCTAAAAATATGTTTTTCACTTGATGTTCTTTCAATTTGGGAAAACTAAAATCTAACATTTGTTGTGTTATTTTTTTTCCGCGATGTTCAGGAGAAACTCCTGTTCCACCAATATAGGCTGTTTTTACATCGTTATAATTTCGAATTCCGTAAAGTAAAAAGCCAATTAATTTTCCATCAATACTAGCACCTATAGAATAATCAAGATTGATATCTTCCATTTTTAATTTTCCCTGAAATTGTTCAGTCGAAAGGTTGATAGAAACGTAATAATTTTGATAAGAAAGATTATATAAAGATGATAATTCTTCCAAATCAACATAAGTTAATGAGTGTATTTTAATGTTTGTTTGCATAGCTGTAATTTGCAAAGCAAAAATAGCCCCAACATTTAAGATTTTTCTAAAAAAAAATCTTAAAAAATCTTAAAAAATTAAATTTTATTTGAACAATGTAATCCGATTTTGATAAAAATATAATTTATTTAATATGATTGACTGAATAATTCTACATTAAATTTAAAAATAGTGTAGAGGATAGCAAATATAATTAAGAAAAAT
>NZ_DLOC01000055.1:0-15013 GCF_002478465.1 Empedobacter sp. UBA7494 | reverse complement strand
TTTTTTTATAATTTAACATAAGCTTATTGTTAATTATACTGAAGAAAATTCTGTAATCAATAAATTTGCATACATTTTTAAAACTAAAACTACGAGAGAAGTCTAACTTTCTCCTCATTTGTTGAAACAACTATTCTTCTCTCGATTTTTTAAAAAAATACTCCCTAAAGAAATCTAGTAAAGTGTATTTCGTACACTAATTAAATTGCCAAATTCTCAAAATTTCTTTCCAAAACTTATTTCAAAATATCTATTTCTCAAAAAATATTTAAACATATGATGAATTTAATAAAGCTTTGAAAAATTATTAAAAAATGATTAACGAACATTTGTTAGTTTTTTTCTTTTGATTATTTTAGTCGTTCAAATTATCACAAAAAAAATGAGTAAAAATTTAACAAAATTGGCTTGTCTAGCTATATTTTGCAGCTATAGCTATGTCTCTGCTCAACAGAAAACGACAGATAGTGTGGTTGTAGAAAAAGTAGAATTAATACAACCAAGAGAAAACAAAGACAAAGTTGATGTGCAGTTTTATGGATTTATCAGGAATGATATTTTTATGGATACGCGTCAAATGATTGGAGCAGGAGAGGCTTTGGTGCCGCTTTATCCAAAAGATCGTTTATCGGATGTAAACGGTGCTGATATCAATGCAGCTTCTAAATTTCACATGTTATCGATTGTTTCGAGAGCTGGTGTTAATTTGAAAGGTCCAGAATTACTTGGAGCTAAAACTTCTGGTATTTTAGAGGGAGAATTTTTTGGAGCAACAGAAGGAGGAATCAACGAGTTTCGTTTGCGTCACGCATATGTGATGTTGGATTGGGAGAAAACGCAATTATGGATTGGACAATATTGGCATCCTTTCGTTGTGTTAGAAGCTTTGCCAAATGTTGCAAATTATGGAACTGGTGCGCCTGTTTATGCTTTAAATCGTAATCCTCAAGTTCGTTTAACGCATAAATTTACTGACAAATTTAAAGTTATTGCTGCTTTACATTCTCAAAGAGATTTTACTCCAAATACAGAGCCTTTCCGAAATAGTGGAATGCCAGCGGCTCATCTTCAATTTCAATATAAATCACAAGTTTTTACTGCCGGAATTGGTGCTCAATATGAAAACTTGAAGCCAAAATTATCTTCAGGAAATCCACCTGTTAAGTCTAATGAACGAGTTGAAAATGTTTCGTTTATGGCTTATTCAAAGTTAAATACAAAACCTTTACAAGTAACTTTTGCTGGATATTTGATGCAAGATGCGTCGTCTTTTGTACAACTTGGTGGAATTGTAGGTTATCAAACAAGTCCGATAGCTGTTGAAACATACAAACCGATGAATACACATAGTATGTGGATTGATTTGCAACAAAACTCAACAGGAAAATTTTCGTTCGGATTATTTGCAGGTTATGTTAGAAATAATGGTGTTAAAGATCCTGTAGAAGAAGCAATTGCATCAACATCTTATGGTGTAACGACAAATTGGGGCGCAATTTCGGCAACTCCAGGTACACGAACTGTAAATTATTTGTACAAAGTAGTTCCTCGTTTAGATCTTACCTTAAGCAAAGCCTTAAAATTTAGATTCGAATATGATCGTAGTACAGCACAATGGGCAGATGCGACGATAAAAGGTACGGGAACCGAAAACAAATATTTAGCAAATAACAATAGATTTCAACTTACCACATTATTTAACTTCTAATATCACACAAAAAACATGAGTACAAATACTTTAGATACTTCGCAAACAGTAGCGAAGAAGGATAATATTTTCCAAATTATTTTAGCATCATCTGTCGGAACCTTAATCGAATGGTACGATATGTTCTTGGCAATCATCTTAGCTAGTGTATTATCAACACAATTATTTCCTAACGATGGTTCGTCACATTTCTTAGAAACACTTGCAGTAGTGGTTTCATCATTTATGTTTCGTCCGATTGGTTCATTAATTTTTGGAAGTATTGGAGATCGTATTGGTAGAAAATATTCATTCTTAGTTTCTTTAATTATGATGGGAGCAGCTACATTCTTGATTGGTTGTATTCCAACTTTTGATAGTGTAGGTTGGTTTGCTCCTGTTTTATTATTGTTTTGCCGCATTATGCAAGGACTTGCAATTAGTGGAGAATATGCAGGTGCGGTAATTTATGTAGCAGAACATGCTCCAGCAGAGAAACGAGGATTTTATACAGGGTTTATTCAAGCAACTGTTCCAATTGGATTATTATTATGTTTAACAATTGTTTTCTTAACACAATCATTTTTATCAGAAGAGGCTTTTGCAAGTTTCGGATGGAGAATTCCATTCTTATTTAGTGGAATATTAGTGATTTTGAGTTACTTTATTCGTCAACGTTTACATGAAAGTCCAATTTTTGAACAACTAAAAAAAGAAGGAAAAACATCTAAAACTCCAATTAAAGATGCTTTTACAACTCCAGGAAATGTAAAGTTAATGTTAAAGGCTATTTTTGGAGGAAATGCTGCGCAAAGTACAATTATGCAAACAACATTATTCGTAACACTTTTCTTCTTGCAAAGAGCGGTTAATTTACCTTACGAAACAGTTTTAATTGTTGTTTTATGTTCTACATTATTTAGTTCATTTTTCTATCAATGGTTTGGTGCATTAAGCGATAAAATCGGGCGTAAACCAGTTATGTTAGGCGGAATGATTTGTAGTTTTATCTTAATTCCATTATCATTTTTCTTGTACATGAAATTAGGAAATCCAGAAGGATTGAAAGAAGTTCATGATATTTCGAATTTAGCAGTTTTCGGAATTGTTATTGTAAGTTTAATTACTTCAATTGCAGGAGCAGCAACTTACGGACCACTTGGCGCATTTATGTTAGAAATTTTCCCAACTAAAATCCGTTATACAAGTATGGGATTTGCACAAAATATGGGAAATGGATTTATTGGTGGAGCAACGACTTTTGTAACGGAATTAATCAAAAGTACGATTATCGTTACGGCTGCTATGTCGCCTTATATCGGATTAGCTTATCCATTGATATTAATCTTTATTGCGATTTTAGTGAATTACTTTACAATTCCAGAAACATACAAAACAGATTTAACAGAAGATAATTAAAATCAATAATAGACAAAATGTAAAAATCCTTCAAGCAATTCTTGGAGGATTTTTTTAGAGGAATTAAATTTCAATGCAAAAAAAATCCACTCAAACGAATGGATTTTTTTATTGTATCAGAAATATTATTTTTTCTTTTTTGTATCAACTGCTCCTGATAATTCAGATCCAGCTTTAAATTTAGCTACTGTTTTAGCAGCAATTTTAATTTCTTTTTTAGTTTGTGGGTTGATACCTGTTCTTGCAGCTCTCTCAGAAGTTGAGAAAGTACCGAATCCTACTAAAGCAACTTTGTCTCCTTTTGCTAAAGCTTTAGTTACATTTTCTGTAAATGAGTTTAAGGCTTTTTTAGCAGCTTCTTTAGAAATTCCAGCGTCAGCTGCAATCGCATCGATAAGTTCTGATTTGTTCATAGTTGTAACTTTTTAAATTAATTTATACACAAATATACTCTTTCCCTTTATTTGTGCAAGTTTCAACGCAAAAAATTTCAAGAAAAATGCAAAATTTTATGAAATCTGTGTCAAAAATCAGTAAATAAGTACTTATTTTACGAATAAGGTATCCTCGTTTTGATGTCCATTGATGAAATCTTTGGCTGTCATACGACGCTTTCCTTCCGGTTGAAGTTCTAAAATTTCGTAAACTCCTTGAGGTAGATTGATATAAAGGTTATTTTTTTGTAAAATTAATTGATAATCTTCTCCTTCAACAACAATATCCGTTTTTAGACCTGCATATATTTTTAACGATTTATAATTTTCGCCAGTTCCAAAAGTTGTCCACGCACATGGATAAGGAGAAAGTCCTCTAATCTTATTGTGAATAGTATTGATTGAATCGTTCCAATCTATTTTACAATCTTCCTTAAAGATTTTTGGAGCATGTTTTAATTTTGTTGTTTCATCTTGCGGATGAGGTTTTAATGAATCATTTTCTAAACCATCCAACGTTTTCACGACTAATTTCGCACCTATATGCATCAATTCGTCATGAATTTTACCAACATTATCATTTTCTCCAATTTGTACTTTATCAGAAATTAAGATATTTCCAGTATCAATTTTTTCATCAATTAAGAAAGTTGTTACTCCAGTTTCTTGATCGCCATTCATTACAGCCCAATTAATTGGTGCAGCTCCGCGATACTGAGGAAGAAGTGAACCGTGTAAATTGAATGTTCCTTTCGACGGAATTGACCAAACAACTTGTGGCAACATACGAAAAGCTACAACAACAAAAACATCAGCATTCCAGCTTTTTAATGTTTCGATAAAAGCTTCGTCGCGTAATTTTTCTGGTTGTGCCAAAGGCAAATTATGTTCAACTGCATATTTTTTGACATCAGAAATATTCATTTTTTGTCCTCTACCAGACGGTTTATCTGGAACAGTAACAACTCCAACTATTTCGTGATGACTATTTGTATTGATTTCATTCAAAGATGTCGCCGCAAATTCGGGCGTACCCATAAAGACTACTCGCATTTTTATTCTATTAGTTTATAAGAATCGAATCCAATTGGCTGAACTCGCATTTCGTCTATCAAATATTGCAATTCTTCGACGATTTTATCTTTTGGCGAATTTATGAATTTTGAAAGGATTTCGGCTTGCGTTTTTGTACCTTCTTTCAAATATTCAATTAAATCAGAAGAATTAAAGCTTTCATTTTGTTTTTTGGATTGACAAACATCACATTTACCACAATTTTGATCAGATTTTTGATTAAAATAGCCAAATAACAAACGTTCTCTACAAATAGTATTTTGTTCGGCATAATAAGCCATTGCTTGCAAACGTTTCCAATTATTCACTTGAATTGCTTCGAAATCTTTCCACAATTTATTTTTAAACGCATTAGAATCGCGCGGAACAAGAAATCTAAATCGCGCTAAAAATCGATCCGAATAATCAATAGAACCATTTTTTGCATATTCGTGTAAGCTATTTCTAATGTCGCCAATACTCATGTGCAATTCGAACGCCATTTTACTTTCCGAAATTTCTCTGTTGTAAGTATAAATTCCAGGGTAATGACGTTGTAAATAATCAAAAATTCGGTTTTCATTCAAATTAATTGAATGTGGTGACGCCAAAATTTGAATGCTACTATTTTGTGAATAATTTTTTTGTTGAATGATTTCTTTAGTATTTAAAAAATCTAAAAATTGAAGAACCATTTTAAGATTTAAACCAAATTTTTCGGCAAATTTTGAAATATCTAACTGATAATTCATTTCCGTTAATTCGCTTTCCGCTAATTGCAATTGACTAAATAAACAATTCCCAATTTTGATAAAATCTTGTTGCGAAGGTAAATTCGCTTTGAAAATATTTTCTGCTTGAATTCGATCATCAGGATTGTATAAATAAATTCCATGTGATTCCTGTTCATCTCGTCCAGCGCGCCCAACTTCTTGGTAATACGCTTCTATTCCTTGAGGTAAATCGATATGAAAAACGGTACGAACATTTGGTTTGTCTATTCCCATTCCAAACGCATTTGTCGAAACCATAATTCGCGAATTACTCAACATCCAATCTTGCTGCTTTTGCTCTTTTTCGTCTTTGGTTAATTTGGCGTGAAAAAAATCGGCATCAAATCCATTTTGACTTAAAAAACTTGCAATCTCGTAGGTTAATTTTCGATTTCGAACAAAAATAATACTCGAACCAGGATATTTTTTTAAATAATAAATCAAATCATTTTTCTTGTCAGCAGAAAGAAAAACATTATACGAAAGGTTTTCTCTTTTTAAAGAAGATTTGAAAACTTCGGGATTATCTAATTCTAATTTTTCAACAATTTCTTGCTGAATTTTCTCTGTCGCTGTTGCAGTCAAAGCTAAGATTGGAACTTTAGGAAGAATAGTTTTTAATCTTGAAATTCGATGATATGCAGGTCGAAAATCATGTCCCCATTCAGAAACGCAATGTGCTTCGTCAACAGCTAGCAAACTAATATTGATTTGTTTCAATCGCTCGACAAAAATTCTACTTTGCAAACGCTCTGGCGAAACATATAATAATTTGATTTTATTGTTTTGACAATCGTCCAAAATTTTTCCAATCGTATTTTGGTCAATTTCATTGGTAATATATGCCGTCAAAATTCCTTTGGATTGTAAATTCTGAACTTGATCTTTCATCAACGCAATAAGCGGCGAAATGACCAATGTTAATCCATCAAAAATAATCGCAGGAACTTGATAACAGATAGATTTTCCTCCACCAGTCGGCAAAATTGCCAACGTATCTTTCCCTTCCAAAACACTTGCGATGATTTCCTCTTGCGGCGTTTTGAAAGAAGGATAATTCCAATACTTAAAAAGAATTTCTTTTGGTGTCAAATTACAAAGCTTTGTTGTAAATTTAGGTAAAATCTGTGATTTTATGTTTAAACTTAAAACTTCATTAGTTAATTTTATGCTTTTATAGGAAAAATAATGGGGTGATTTTAGTTTAATTACTTAATCAATGAATTTATCATTTTTTATATTATCCGATAGATATCCCATTATAATAAACATAAATAATTGAAATCAATAAGACTATAGATTCTATGATCCAAATAAATTTTATCGGAATTTTTATACTTATTATAATAAGTTGTTCAATTAATAAAATAAAAAAGAAAATAATTAATCCAAAAAAAGCGATTGTTCCACCCAAGGCATTTCCACCATTATTATCAATAAAAAGATAGTTTATAGACATAAATAAAAGGAAGAGTTCTAAAATACTCAATACAATTAAAATCGGTGTAAGTTTAAATTTCATTTTAAAACAGTTTCTAGAAATTACAAAGCTTTGTTGTAAATTTAGGTAAAATCAGCGATTTATTAGAAGAATTAATCGATTATACCTTTTCTGTATTTTACAAAAAGTGAAATTTCGTTCACTAATAAAACAATATTAAATCCTAAAAATAAAAGAATTTCCGAACTCATATTGAAGTAAGCCAATCTATCTTGCAAAATAATAAAAGGAATTGCAATTGCGGCTGATAAAAAAATACTGAAAAAAGCAGATTGAATAAGCGTTGTAATGCGAATCATATTTCGTTTTGCAACTTGTGATGGATTAATTATCAAAATAATAGAATTGAAAATGATAAATGCAATAATTCCTGTGTTTATCGATAGAAATGATGATGAATCAAATGATTGAAAGATTGATTTTAAGTTGGAATAAATTCCTTTATCGTAACAAAATTTAGAGAAAATTATGAATGAAATTAGCGTAATACTTATCGTAATTGCCTTATTAATTCTGCTTTCTTTTGGTGTTGCAACTAATCTTTTTCCGGTGAAAATGGAAGGAATATAATTTTTGTTTCCGTCTAAATAATTGTACAACAAAATAATAATGGAAAATCCAGTAAATATAAAAAGTGATAATAGTTGTAAAACTAAATCTTGTTCAATCAATTTATAATTTAAATCAGATTTATAAACTTCATTTGGTACAAAAATATAAATTCCAATCATAGCAACGACATAGAGCTGATATACAATTCCCAAAACAGGATTCAGGTAAAAAGGTTGATTATAATCTTGTAAAACTTCATTATAATTTTTTTGATGTCTGAAACTGCGCGATTCTTCATAAAAATTTGTGGAATTATGAAAAATTATACCAGAAACTGCAATAAAAAATATAGATGCTATTGCTCCAAAAAATACAAAAGCTGTGATTTGATCATCGTAAAAATAATCTGTAATAGTTATTAATAGAGGAGTTATAAGAAATAAAATCCATTTTGGACGAAGATTTATTTGCCAAATTTCTTTGAGAACGAGTGTTTGAAATCCTGCAATTGCTAATCCAAACATCAAGAAAATAAAAGTCATAGAGTAGATTTGGTTAAAAATACTAAAAGTCAACAAATTTGTTGACTTTTAGTATTTGGTTTATTCTGTTATCCCTTCTAACATAAATAAGAAAGCATTTTCTTTAGCATCTTCTTTTAACGACTCAAATCGACCAGAAGCACCACCGTGTCCTGTATCCATATTTGTGTCTAGAAGTAGAATATTATTATCTGTTTTTAAATCTCTTAATTTCGCGACCCATTTTGCAGGTTCCCAATATTGTACTTGAGAATCGTGTAAACCTGTAGAAACATAAAGGTTTGGATAATTTTTAGCTTCGACATTATCATAAGGCGAATATTCTTTCATATAAAAATAATATTCTTCTTTGTTAGGATTCCCCCACTCGTCGTATTCTCCTGTTGTTAAAGGAATTGTATCATCTAACATTGTTGTTACAACATCTACAAAAGGAACTTGGGCTACGATTCCGATGAATAAAGTTGGCTCGTAGTTGATAACTGCTCCCATCAATAATCCACCAGCAGAACCTCCCATCCCGTATAAGTGTGGAGTAGAAGTGTAACCTTTTTGGATTAAATATTTTGCACAATCAATGTAATCAAAGAATGTATTTTTCTTTTCTAACATTTTTCCGTCTTCATACCATTCGCGACCAAGATATTGACCACCACGAATATGCGCAATTGCATAGATAAAGCCTCTGTCCAAAAGACTTAATCGAACCGAACTAAAATAAGGCTCGATCGTGTAACCATATGAACCATAAGCGTAAAGTAGAAGAGGAGTTTCGGCAGAAAGAGGCGTATCTTTTCGACGAACCAATGAGATTGGAACCATTTCTCCATCACGCGCTTCTGCCCAAATACGTTCAGAAATATAATTCTCTTTATCAAAATCACCTATAACAACTTGTTCTTTTTTGATTTCGAATGTTTTATCATTCATGTTAAAATCAATTACAGAAGAAGGAGTTGTCAATGATGTATATCCGTAACGTAAAATGTCAGTATCAAAATCTGGATTTGTGCCAACATTTGCTGTATAGGTTTCTTCGTTAAATGGCAAATAATAATCAGTTGAATTATCCCACGCTTTAATATTCATCTGCAATAAACCATTTGTGCGCTCTTCGATAACCAAATAATTCTTGAAAATTTCGAAACCTTCAATCAATGTTTCTTCACGATGAGGAATCACATCAATCCAATTTTCTTGTTCTGTTTTTTCGACAGAAGTTTTCATTAATTTGAAGTTAAACGCATCATCTTTATTGGTTTGAATATAAAATGAATCACCAAAATGTTCGATTGAATATTCTAAATCACGTTCTCTTTTTTGAAAGATTTTAAACTCAGCATCTGGTTGATTAGAAGGAATATATCTAAACTCGTCAGAAACAGTACTTGAAGATCCAATAATGATGTAATCTCTAGATTTTGATTTGTAAACAAACGCATTAAACGTATCATCTACTTCTTCAAAAACTAAGACATCATCTTCTTGTTTTGTCCCTAATTTGTGTTTCCAAATTTGATAAGCTCGCAATGTTTCATCTTTTATTGTATAAAATAAAGTCTGATTATCAGCCGCCCAAACAGAACCTCCAGTTGTGTTTTCTATTTTATCAGAAAGAATTTCTCCAGTTGTTAAATCTTTGATCTGAATCGTATAAATTCTTCGCGAAACATTATCAACTCCAAAGGAAACCAATTGATTATTTGGCGCCATCGAAATTCCGCCCAATTGATAATACGAATGACCTTCTGCCATTGTGTTGACATCAAAAAGAATTTCATCTGGATTCTCTAAACTATCTTTACGACGTTTATGAATTGGATATTCTTTCCCTTTTTGATATTCTGTCAAATACCAATAACCATTCAATTTGTAAGGAACAGACGAATCATCTTCTTTGATTCGTGCTTTCATTTCCTCAAAAAGCTTGGCTTGTAAAGCTTCTGTTGGTTGTAGAATAGCTTTTGTATATTCGTTTTCTTGGTTCAAATAATCGATAACTTCAGAGTTTTCACGATCATTCAACCAATAATAATTATCGATGCGGATATCTCCGTGTTTTTCTAATTTTTGTTCTATTTTTTTCGCAATAGGTGCTTGCATTTTCTAAAATTTAAGGTGCAAATGTACTATAAAAACTTACTTTGAATAAGTTGTAGTTGACCAAGATTTATCACCTGTTTTATATTCGATGATGATATTATTTCCATTTAAATAACCAATTGTTTGATAATTTCCGTTTTGAGAAATCACTGTTACATGGAAAACATTTTGTTGAGTAGCTGGATAAAATTGTGCAATAACTTTTGAATTTTCTTGGTCGATTAATACAAATTCGTTGTTATTTGTACTTGCTGTCGTGTAATTTTTTCCGTTCGATTTGTAAACGTTTTTGTTTTCTACAGTTTTATTTGACACTTGCGTAACGACTTTATTCGTTGTTTCTTTAACGGTTGTAGTGGTTGTATTTTCTGTTTTAGTTACAGGTAAATCTTTCGCATTTTGTTTTCCAACCTGATTCATAGCAAATGTTAAGGCTTCTTGATAACCTTTTGTAAAATCTTTTTCTTTTGAAGAACCTTCATAAGTTGAAATCACATTATTATTACAGTCTGTAAACGTTACTTTTAATTTATTTTTAAAAGCAACAGAAGTATTTTCAATATTTGCTTTTGTCGCTAAACAAGGATTGATTTGCACATCTAACGGAAAAGAATTTTCATTTATTACTTCATATTCTTTTTTTCTCAAAGCAGTTTTCAATCCTGTATTCAATTGATAATCTTCTTTTACGAAATCTTTAAAGAGTTGAGGAACTATAACATATTTATAATCAGCTACATTTTGTGCTTGTAATGACGATAAAGCAATAAGAAATAAACTTGATAATATAATTTTCATAGCAAGATTATTTAGCCGATAATTTAACTTCTTTCCAACTATTATTTTCAGAAACCTCGTACGAAATTGTATTTCCACTAATGTAACCTACTGAAAAATAATTCAAATTTCCTTTAGTAACAATTACTCTGTAAATTCCATTTTTTAGGGTCGGTTCAAATTTTGCAACAACTTGATTTCCGTTTTCGGACATCAACATAAAACCACCATTTTGCAGTTCTATTTTTTGATAAATAATTGTTCCATCTGTCAACAAATTAGTAGCTGTAACATGAGTTCCTTTTGGTTCGGGCATATATGCAGCTGTTGTTTCTGTTTGGGCTTTTTCTAATTTCACCATTGGAACAGAAGCTTTCGCATTTTGAGATTTCAAAGGATTTAAAGCTAATTTTATTGCTTCTTGGTAACCTTTGTCATATTCTTTAATCTTAGAAGTACCTTCAAATTTTTGAATACTTTTATTAGAACAATCCGTAAAACTTATCTCTAATTTATTATTCAGAAAACTTTTAACTTTTAAAATATCAGCATTCAATGCTAAACAAGGATTTTGCACAACTTCTTGTGGCCAAGCAGATTTATCAGAAGGTAAAACTTCGTATTTTTTCTGCGTCAAAATATATCTTAATCGATTATTTAATTGATATTCATCTTTATCAAAACTAGAAAATTTTTCAGGAATATTGATGTACTTATAATCACTTGTTTCTTGTGCATTTATCGTAGAAAAACTACATAAAAGTATAGCAGCTATTAAATTTTTCATTTAAAAAGTTATTTGTATCAAATATAATAAAATAGAATTGTTTTAACCTAAATGTATTTGTTATGCTGAATTTTTCATTTCAAAATAGTTAATAAAATTGAATCATTTCAAATAATATTATTTTAAAGAAATGATTTATAGATCTGATTATAAATGATTAACTTTATTTAAATTAAAATCATAAAATTATGTCAAGTTTAAAAGATAAAGTTGCGATTGTAACTGGAGCTAGCTCTGGAATTGGGAAAGCTGTTGCTGAATTATATGCCAAAGAGGGTGCGAAAGTTGTGGTTTCAGATATTAATGAAGAAGGTGGAAATGAAGTAGTAGAAATTATCAAAAAGAATGGAGGAGAAGCGATATTTTTTAAAGCGAATACTTCTTCGCCAGAAGATAATGAAGCATTAGTAAATAAAACGCTTGAAGTTTATGGAAAACTTGATATAGCTTGTAACAATGCTGGAATTGGAGGTCCTGCTGAGTTGACTGAAAATTATCCACTAGATGGTTGGAAAAAAGTAATAGATATTAATTTTAATGGTGTTTTTTACGGATGTAAATATCAATTACAAGCAATGGAAAAGAATGGAGGAGGTTCTATTGTTAATATGGCTTCTATTCATGGTAATGTCGCTGCGCCAATGAGTTCGGCTTATACTTCTGCAAAGCATGGAGTTGTAGGTTTGACGAAGAATATTGGTGCAGAATATGGACCAAAAAATATACGATGTAATGCAGTTGGGCCAGGTTATATTATGACGCCTTTATTATCGAATAATTTGAGTCCAGATCATTTAGAATTGCTTGTTACAAAACATCCAATGGGTCGTTTGGGGCAGCCAGAAGAAGTTGCAGAATTAGTTTTATTCTTAAGTTCGGACAAAGCATCTTTTATGACAGGCGGTTATTACCTTGTTGATGGTGGATATACAGCAGTTTAAAATATTTTTGAGCGAATCTTTAAGATTAAATGGTTTTCTATAATTTAATCCTTAATTTTGCCTGAACGAAATACAAACAAACAATGAAATTTTTTATCGATACAGCTAACTTAGCTGACATTAAAGAAGCCCAAGATTTAGGAGTTTTAGATGGTGTAACAACAAATCCATCTTTAATGGCAAAAGAAGGAATTACAGGTCAAGAAAATATTTTGAATCACTATAAAGCAATTTGCGAATTAGTTGACGGAGATGTTTCTGCTGAGGTAATTTCTACTGATTTCGAAGGAATGGTAAAAGAAGGAGAAGCTTTAGCAGCTTTAAATCCTCAAATCGTAGTTAAAATTCCTATGACGAAAGATGGTGTAAAAGCGTGTAAATACTTTTCTACAAAAGGAATTAGAACAAACGTGACTTTAGTTTTCTCTGTAGGACAAGCATTATTAGCTGCAAAAGCTGGTGCAACTTACGTTTCTCCATTTATCGGACGTTTAGATGATATTTCGACAGATGGTTTAAACTTAATCGAAGAAATTCGTTTGGTTTATGATAACTATTTGTATGAAACTCAAATTTTAGCAGCTTCAGTTCGTAATACAATGCATATTGTAAACTGTGCAAAAATTGGTGCTGATGTTATGACAGGGCCTTTATCATCAATCTTAGGATTGTTAAAACACCCTCTAACAGATTCTGGATTAGCACAATTCTTAGCTGATTATGCAAAGGGAAACCAATAAATTGAAATAGAATTTTCTATATATGAGTCGCTTAAAATTAAGCGACTTTTTTTATGAATTTATATTAATGAAAAGCTTTTAATTATCAAGTTGATAAAAATAGTGTTAATAAATAAAAAAAGATATTTTATTATGAATAATATAAAACTATTAATTGTAAATTGATAAAAGTATTAGAAACTAAAACATTTCTTATTAGTATGTTAAAAACATTTATTTTATTATCAGTCACACTTGGTATTCCTTTTTTATTAATTATGTTTCTTTACGGAAGCACATTTTTCAAGAAAGATATCAATAATGACTAATAATTTTTTCCATTTACTAGAATAAAAAATCCTTCACTTGTATGAGCGAAGGATTTTTTTATGATGGTTGATAAATGATTATTTTATAACAACTCTTTTGTTGATTTCCATTTGTTTTCCAACAACTTTGATGATATAAACACCTGGAGTTTTGAAATTAACTTCAACTTCTTTTTGATTTGATGAATTTGGAACTTCATTAATTAATTGTCCGTTGAAATTAAAAACAGAAACTTTCTGAATTGATTTCGAATTATTTTCAAGTTTAACTTTAATCGAACGATTTGTTACATTGTAAACTGAAACATCATCACGCTTTTGATATTCGAAATCTCCAGTTCCTAAATTCGAACCCCAAATTTTTTCTGCATATTCTGGATGATCAATAAATGGGTTTCTATTTCCTTGGTATCTGTATACTAAATTATTAATATCTTTTTCACGATCAGAAACAGGATCATTTAAGTGCCAAGTCATTAATATTTTCAAGAATGTATCTGTAAAAACTTTATCTTTTGTTTTATTAAACATAGCATAAGTCCAACTTTGAATACCATTTTCTTGATAGCGTGTAGCAAAATAAAAATAAGCACGAGCGATATCCCCTTTGAACTCATCAATTGGCTCGAAAACTGTTCCAGAATATCCTGCAGAGTATCCTGAATTTAAGTTACTTCCTAATTTAGAGCCATTTAGTGATGTGTATGTTGCATTACCAACAACACCATGAGGATAGTTACTTCTCATACCATTTACTTTACCATCTGTTGGCCATATATGTAAAGGATCTGAAACCATAGGCGAATTTTTACTAAAAACACTCTGAGGGATTAAGTGCTCTCTATTGTAACAATCTCCTTCATTCTTATAATTTCCACATTCTTTTTGACCAGGTGTAAAATTATATGGATCTTTAGTTGTAGCAATTTCAGAATAAATGTCTAAAATGGTATTATCTTTTTCATAATACTTATCTTGAAATCCATTATCAGAATCTGTTTGTCTATATAACCCTTTTAAAGCATCATAACTTTTTGTTGTATGACCTTTTATTATATTATACAGCTGAGTTTTTAATACGAAACCGCTACCAGTTGCATTGTTGTAATAATTAGCGGGTGCTTGAGCCAATAGGTTAGAACCTACTAAAATAATACTAAGGTGTAAAATTATTTTTTTCATATAGTATGAATTTAAAAAGAGAATTAAGATACGAAAAATATCTTAATTTTCTCATTATATTATTTAATAATTATTTATTGAATATATAAGCGTTTTTCAAAATTTTTAAATTGAAATTATTTAAATTTAGTTGTTCAATAAGTGGAAGCTTTTTATTATATAACAAAATTGTAGAAATCTGTTTCATATATTTTATCTTGAAAAGGTTACAAAT
>NZ_DLOC01000043.1:0-12528 GCF_002478465.1 Empedobacter sp. UBA7494 | reverse complement strand
AATACAAATGCACTACCGGTAATATATTATTATCAAACAATAGTTTTAATAACTAAATAAGTAAAACAGATCTGTTTGTAATCAACTGAGGGCTCGGGTAAGGTAAAACAGACCTGTTTGTAATAAACCGAGGACTCAGGTAAGGTAAAACAGACCTATTTCTAATAAACCGAGAACTCAGGAAAGGTAAAACAGACCTGTTTATAATCAACCAAGGACTCGGGTAAGGTAAAACACCCTTGTTTATAATCAACCAAGGACTCAGGTAAGGATAAACATACCTGTTTATAATAAACCAAGCACTCAGGTAAGGTTCAACTAATAACTAAGCTTTCGTCTTGTCTGTATGACAAAACTATATTACACAGTCATAGAACACAAACTAAAAAACCTTGTCAAGTTTTAAAACCTTGACAAGGAGTTTTTTTCTATCCATTAACTGCTCTAAAAAAAGCGTCTAATTTCTTTTGGTCTAATTTTCCGTCAGTTCGTACACCGCTACAAATATCTACGCCAAAAGGCTGAACAGCATCAATCGCTTCACGAACATTATCAGGATTAAGACCTCCAGCCAAAAATAGAGGAATGTTAAATTCTTCTCTGATTTTTTTGCTAATCGCCCAATTGTATTCGTATAAACTTTTTTATAATGTTAAATAATTGCTTCGGCAGTTGTTTCACTTGTTAATAAAAAAGACGAAACAGCTGGTGGAACAATTTGAGCAATATCGTTGATTAAATCATCACCAATTACTCCAGGGCCGCTTGGCATATTACCCACCAAACCCAATCCATTCGCTCCACATTTTATCGTTTGTTGCGCTTCTTCTTTGCTACTAATACAACAAATTTTAACTCTTGTTTTCATCCTTCGTTTTATTCTTAATACTATAAATATATAAAAAAACACCTCAATTTCTTGAAGTGTTTTGTATGATCTAAGATTTAGAATTGATGTTAGAAATCTTCTTCCGAACCTTTTAATTTTTCTGCATTTTCTGCCATTTTCAATGCATCAATCATTTCTTGGATATCTCCATTCATAAAGTTATCTAAATTATAAATTGATTTGTTGATACGGTGATCTGTTACACGTCCTTGCGGATAGTTGTATGTACGAATTTTAGCCGAACGGTCACCAGTCGAAACTAATGATTTACGCTGAGCAGAACGTTCTGAATGTTTTTTCTCGAACTCTATTTCATACAATTTCGTACGTAATAATTGTAACGCTTTTTCACGGTTCTTGTGTTGAGAACGCGCTTCTTGACAAACAATTACAATTCCAGAAGGTTTGTGCGTTAATTGAACTTTCGTTTCAACTTTATTTACATTTTGTCCTCCCGCACCAGACGAACGCGCTGTTTGATACTCCAAATCTGCTGGATTAATCACTACATCAACCTCCTCTGCTTCTGGTAAAACCGCAACCGTAATCGCCGATGTATGCACACGTCCTTGTGATTCTGTTTCAGGAACACGTTGTACACGGTGAACACCCGATTCGTATTTCATTGTTCCGTACACTGCATTTCCTTCTACTTGCATTACCAACTCTTTGTATCCTTTTCCAGATGCTTCAGAAGTATTTAACACTTCGTGTTTCCATCCTTTTTCTTTGAAATACATTGAATACATGCGGTAAATATCTTCTACGAAAATCGCTGCCTCATCTCCTCCTGTACCAGAACGTAACTCGACAATGATGTTTTTCTCATCTTCTGGATCTTTTGGAATCAACATCATTTTGATTTCTTCCTCTAAAGGTGGAATCGCATTGATTGCTTCGTCTTTTTCTATTTTAGCTAACTCAACCATTTCAGCATCAGAACCATCTTGAATAATTTCTTCTGCTTCCTCAATTACATTGATTAAGTTTTCGTATTGTTTTTGCATTTCAACAAAGTCTTTCAAATCAGAATATTCTTTGTTTAATTTCGCATAACGAGCTTGATCTGTTACGATATCTGGTTGGATGATTAAATCTGCTACCTCATCGAAACGTTGTTTGATTGCTCTTAATTTATCTAATAGACCTAAATCTGCCATATACTTTTATTGGATTGCAAAGATACAATAACTCAAGGGATTCAGAAAATTTGAATAAAAAAAACCGATGATTTCTCATCGGTTTTATCGTTTATAGATTAATCTAATATTTATTTTTTGATTAATTTTTGAGTAAATGTATGTGCTCCATCAGAAACGGTTACCACATAAATACCTGCACTTAAATCAGAAACATTGTAAGAAGCTGCATTTGCAAATGATTTAACTTTACGTCCTGTCATATCTGCAATTGTAACTTTTACTTTGGAAGTATTATAGTTTTGATCTAATTTCAATTCGAATGAATTCGTTACAGGATTTGGATAAAGTGCAACTTTAGATTTGCTTAAATCAGAAGAAAGACCTAAGTTTTCTTTTGTTCCTGTTACTTTAAATTCATCAATCATTAAAACTAATCCATCATCTGTTGTACAATTGATAGCTAAGTAAATTTCTTTTCCTTCGTATGCTGATAAATCAAATTCGTATTTTGTCCAAGTTAATCCTGGAGGTACTATTT
Source organism: Empedobacter sp. UBA7494 (assembly GCF_002478465.1). Lineage (NCBI taxonomy): Bacteria > Pseudomonadati > Bacteroidota > Flavobacteriia > Flavobacteriales > Weeksellaceae > Empedobacter > Empedobacter sp. UBA7494. The sequence continues at coordinate 9,959 of NZ_DLOC01000043.1, read as the reverse complement.
CTGTACTATTCAAGAATACAAAATCTTCTACATTTGGAGTTGTTGAAACACCAATGTTAAACTGGTCTGGTCCATAAATTTGATTACCTTGAGCGTATAATTCTAATTTAGCATCTTTTACTTTATCTAAAGAAATTTTTGGAGTTATAGACCAATCATCATTTGGATATGCTGTACCGTTTGCTCCAGATGCAAAGAAATATAATCCTTTATTTCCTTTATAAGTTGGTAAAGTACCATTTTCTGCCGCACTATTGTTAAAAATAATACCTGCTCCTACGTAGTTTTGATTATCAAAAGTCGTATCTTCAATAGCCCAAGTTTGTCCTCCGTCTAAATCAACTTGTTTCCAATCTCCAAAGTCTTCAAATACGAAATCGTCGTAAGCCTCAAAACCATCATAGAATATAACATTGTCATCTTCTTCATCACCACCTCCTGTAGCTGTTGTACTTTTTACGACAGAAACATTGTCTACATTAAGACGATACTGATCTGTTACATCAAAGTGTCTAAATGAAATATAGATTTTTTGTCCTGCGTATGCAGATAAATCAACTGTTCTTTCTGCTTCAGTTCCTGTTAAGTTTTTTTCTGTAAATAATTGTGTTGCTTCAGCAGTTGGATTATTGGTTGTAGAAACATAAACAGCATAGTTTTCTTTTGCATATAAAGGATCTGATCCCCATACGCCATATTTCAATGCAACAGTTTCTCCTGTTCCTACACTTGTTAAATCTATTTCTGGAGATACAATCCAATTGTCTGGTGTTAATGGACCTACATAATTCATATAAGAAGCAGAAGTAATAAGTGGAGAACCTACTGGATTTCCATCATTATCTGTAGATTGAACTGAAGACCATTCGTAGCCATCTCCATCCTCATCATACAATGTCCAATCAGAAATATCTTTGTCGTCAAAGTCATCAGACCATAAAATTGTTTCATCAGCTTTAGCAGTTATATGACTATAAGCTTTTTTTGAAAGAGTAGATTGTTCTTGTTTTGTTTTCGCGGTAGACCCTTCTCTATATTGTTCAGAAATATTCTGCGCAGATAAAATCGTTAAGCCTGATAATGCCGCAATTGAAAATAAAATTTTCTTCATAAGTAATTCATTTTAAATGTTAATATTTTATAAACATATAAAATATATTTTTAAACAACAAAATTATAGTGTTAAAAAAGACTTTTTATAATTATTCAAAATAATTACTTTATAAATTAATTGAATAAAAAAAACCGATGATTTCTCATCGGTTTTGTGAATTATTGCTAAAAATATTATCTCGTAAATAATAATTCTCTGTATTTTGTTAAAACCCAGAATTCGTTATCGACCATTAATTCTAACTTATCAGCATGGTAACGAATTTCGTAATAATATGGTTTTACTTTGTCACAATAAGCATGTGCTCTTTCTTCTAAAGATTCAATCACATTTGCTTCTTTACGTGCATCCATCATTAAGTGCAATTTTGCGTTTAATTCGTTTACATGCATCGAAATTTTCTTCAAAATAATTAATTGCTCGCCTGCATATTCTTCATAATCATCTCCAAAAATATCTTTGAATCCTTTAATGTTTTTGATCAATATGTTTTGATATTTGAAAGCTGTCGGAATAATATGATTTCTCACAATATCACCTAAAACACGACCTTCAATCTGAATTTTCTTGATGTAATCTTCTAATTCGATTTCGTAACGCGCTTCAACTTCTGTGTTGTTCATTACATTAAGTTCCGAGAATAAATCCAATGATTTTTGAGAAACTTTTGCTTTTAAAGCAGATGGAGTTGTTTTGTGATTTGACAATCCTCTACGAGCCGCTTCTTCTTCCCATTCTTTGCTGTATCCGTCCCCTTCGAATAATATATTCTTTGTTTCTTTGATATACTCACGTAAAACATTGAAAATTGCTTCGTCTTTTTTCAAACCTGTTTCAATCAACGCATCAACTTCTTTTTTGAAATCGATCAATTGTTTTGCAACAATTGCATTCAACGTTGTCATTGCATTTGCACAGTTTGCAGTCGATCCTACAGCACGGAACTCGAATTTATTTCCTGTAAAAGCAAAAGGAGAAGTTCTGTTTCTGTCAGTATTGTCTAATAAAACATCTGGAATTTTACCTACAACGTTTAATTTTAAATCAGTTTTTTCTTCTGGAGATAATTTCCCTGTCGAAACACCTTCTAATTCTTCCAATACTTTTGTCAATTGTTGACCAATAAAAATCGAAATAATTGCTGGTGGCGCTTCATTCGCACCTAAACGGTGGTCATTAGAAGCCGAAGCGATAGAAGCACGTAACAATTCCTCGTAAATTGAAACTGCTTTGATGGTATTGATAAAAAACGTTAAAAACTGTAAATTGCTATTTGGTGTTTTTCCTGGCGCTAATAAATTTACTCCAGTATCTGTTGCTAACGACCAGTTATTGTGTTTTCCTGATCCGTTAACTCCTTTGAATGGTTTTTCGTGGAATAACACTTTAAAATGATGACGCTCTCCTACTTTTTGCATCACATCCATTAACAATGAATTGTGATCAACTGCTAAATTCGTTTCTTCGAAAATTGGCGCTAACTCAAATTGATTTGGAGCTACTTCGTTGTGACGAGTTTTTACAGGAATTCCCAACAACATACATTCGTTCTCCAAATCGCGCATATAATTTAAAACACGCGTAGGAATCGAACCAAAATAATGATCTTCTAATTGCTGACCTTTTGCCGAAACATGTCCTAACAACGTTCTACCAGTTTGTAAAATATCTGGACGAGAAGCCGCTAAAGCATCATCAATCAGGAAATATTCTTGTTCCCAACCTAAAGTCGGCGTTACTTTTTTCACATTTTTATCGAAAAACTTCGCTACTTCTGTAGCTGCTTCATCAATTGATAAAAGTGCTCTTAACAAAGGCGCTTTATTATCTAAAGCTTCTCCTGTATACGAAACAAATACTGTCGGAATACATAATGTTGTTCCGAAAATAAATGCTGGAGAAGTAGGATCCCAAGCTGTATATCCACGCGCTTCGAATGTATTACGAATTCCTCCATTTGGAAAAGAAGACGCGTCTGGTTCTTGTTGAACTAATAATGATCCACTAAATTTTTCTACAGGATCACTTCCATCAAATGAAGTTTCGAAAAATGCATCATGTTTCTCTGCTGTTGTTCCCGTCAATGGCTGAAACCAGTGCGTATAGTGAGTTACACCTTTGCTCATCGCCCATTCTTTCATCCCTAAAGCAACAAAATCTGCCATTTTACGGTCGATTTTTGTACCATAATCCATTGCAGAACGAACGGCTTTATATGCTTCTGAAGTTAAATGTTGACGCATAGCTTTATCATTGAAAACATTGCTTCCAAAAATTTCTGATTTTTTACCTATTTCAGGAACAGCTACCGGTTTGCGATTGCTTGCGGCTTTTAATGCTTCAAAACGAAATGATGTCATAAAAAAATAATTTGTGTTGTTTTATGGTACAAAAATAAATAAAAATTAAACATAAAATAAAAACACCCCTAATTTTTTAGGGGTTAGGTAAAAATTTAACACATAATAAACCTAACACCCCTCTATTTAATACAAATAACATAGAAATTTTACACTAAAATTAATTTTATTTAACATTCGAATGATTTTTGGAATGACAATTCGATAAACTTAAGAGGAATTATTAAAATAATATTGATGGAAGATTTTTAGTAATGTTGTTTAAACTTATTTTAAACACATAGATACATAGAAATAGATAAGTTAGATTAGAAATTAATCGTTCTTTATCTTTCGATAAAAACGATTCGTACATCTAATATTATTTATGAACTAAAAAAGCTATATATCTATGTGGTGATTTTAAGTAGAAATTTAATGAAACGAAAAAAGCAGTTTCAATTGCTTGAAACTGCTTTTAGACACTCATAATATAAAAAGTTTTTGGTCTATCTGAAACGGTCTACTGATTTTACAAGATCATCATCCTTCTTAATCAAACGATTGGCAATTGACAGAAGCACAATCGAAGCTAAAGGAACTAATGCCCAAATACCTTTCTCAGAATTTCCTTCTCCAGGTAATGTTAATAGACAATATACAAAAGAACCAATTAATAAAACATTCAAAATAATGTTTAACCATCCTAAGCTAATTTGTAACTTACGTTTTTTGAAAAACATAATGGTTAAAAATGAAATTAAAGCTGATGAGAAAAAGGCTAACGAAAAAATGTAATCTCCTTTCTCCGGATTTTGTAACCAATTTAATGGAATATCAAACAGCTTATCAAAATTCATGGCGAATATACTCGAAATTATTCCACTTAAGAATAAATATATACTTTGCTTTCTTTGAATCATTTCTTAAATTTCGAATACAAATGTAAAAAAACTTTTTGAGTTTTTATAATTATTCGTACTATTGCATTAATAAATCTCAAATTTATACGCTTTATAACAATTCTATTGTTATGATTCCCAATTACTTTATTGAATAAAAAAAATATAAACACATTAATACCTTCATTATAGGATTATGTTTGATATCGAAGAATTAAAATCATTCAAATTACCAGATTTACAACAAGTTGCAGAGCAACTGAAAATCGATGGGTATAAGAAATTAAAAAAAGGCGAATTGTTAGACGCTGTTTTAGGTTTTATCAACAGCCAACCAAAGGTTGAAGAAAAAGCTGAAACAAAACCTGCTAAAAAAGATAAAGCTGAAAATCTACCTACAGAAGAAAAGAAACCGAAACGCAAACGAGTTCAGAATTCGGAAGGAGAAGTTCAACAAAAAGAGGCTGTTGCAGAAGAAGTAAAAACTGAAAAAGTTGAAAATATTTCTACCGAAACAGAAAAAAAGGAAGAAAATAATCCTCGCGTTAATAAATTTCAGGAACGAGCAAACAAAAGCCAAGATCTGAAAAAGAATAACCAAAATAATCAGAAGAAAAATAATCAATCTGATAATCGTAATCAAAACGATCAATCTCAACAAAATAATCACCACAACAATCAAAATCAAAAAAATAAATATCGCGCTGCGAATTATGAATTTGATGGAATTATTGAAACTGAAGGTGTTTTAGAGATTTTACCAGATAATAATTATGGTTTTTTACGTTCATCTGATTTTAATTATTTGTCTTCGCCTGATGATGTGTATGTTTCTCAATCTCAAATTAGATTATTTGGATTAAAAACGGGAGATACAATTACAGGAGAAGTTCGTCCTCCAAAAGAAGGTGAAAAATATTTTCCTTTAATCAAAATTAAAGAAATCAACGGTCGTACGCCAGATTATGTACGTGATCGTATCGCTTTTGAGCATTTAACTCCACTTTTCCCTAACGAGAAATTCAATTTAAGTAATTCTAAATCTTTATCAAATCGCGTGATTGACTTATTTACACCAATAGGTAAAGGTCAACGTGGGATGATTGTGGCGCCACCAAAAACGGGTAAAACAACGTTATTGAAAGATATTGCGAATGGAATTGCGCAAAATCATCCAGAAGTTTATTTGATTGTTTTATTAATCGATGAGCGTCCAGAAGAGGTAACAGATATGAAACGTTCGGTAAACGGAGAGGTTATTGCATCTACGTTTGATGAGGAAGCAAATCGCCATGTAAAAGTTGCGAATATCGTTTTAGAGAAGGCAAAACGTATGGTAGAATGTGGACACGATGTTGTGATTCTTTTAGATTCTATTACGCGTTTGGCACGTGCTTACAATACTGTTTCGCCAGCTTCTGGTAAAGTGTTATCGGGTGGTGTTGATGCAAATGCATTACACAAACCAAAACGTTTCTTTGGAGCTGCTCGTAACATCGAAAATGGAGGTTCTTTAACAATTATTGCAACTGCATTGATTGATACAGGTTCTAAAATGGATGAAGTTATTTTCGAAGAATTTAAAGGAACAGGTAATATGGAGTTACAATTGGATCGTAAGATTTCGAACAAACGTATTTTCCCTGCAATTGACTTAGTAAGTTCTTCTACGCGTAAAGACGATTTGTTATTAGACGACAAAACACAACAATTAATGTGGGTTCTTCGCAACCATTTATCGGATATGAATCCTGTAGAAGCGATGGAATTCTTACACGATCGTATCAAACATACACGCTCTAACGAAGAGTTTTTAATCTCAATGAATAAGTAATTTATTACAACTTATAATTTCAAAAACCATCTAAAGTTATTTAGGTGGTTTTTTTGTTTTAAATACTTAACTTTATATAAGACTCAATATGTTTAAGTAATTCCAAAAAGACATTTTTATTAAATCTTTGATTAAGATGATTACTATAAACTTCATCAGCATTTAATAAGTTTATTTCTAAAATTATATCATTAAAATTTTTCAAAAGTTCAATTTTATCGAACAACTGAATCGATTGAATAATTCTATCAAAAGTAAAATCACAAGCTTTTATTCCACAACATTCAAACACACATTCTGTAGATAACGAATCCCAAAAATCATACGTATTAGCTAATAAGTTATCAATATTTATAAATATTACATTACTTTCTAATGGTATCCATTTTATATACTCATCTTCACTAATCTTAATATCATCAATATGGTGTGAATTTTCTTTTAATAAAGTTGCAGCTTGAATAACATCATCTTCTTTCTTATAAATTAATTTAAGATACATATATAATGAATCTATTTTCCCTTGTGAAAGTTGAATTAACGAACTCTGAATAACACTCTTATCATTTGAAAGTCGAGTAAAATCAATATCATTTAATAAATTAAACGCATTTTCAATATCAGACTTATTAAATTTTCGATTTATTTCTTTCAGAAGATTCATATTGCATTTATTAACCCTATAAATATAAAACAAAAAAAGCCCAAGAAAATAAATTCTTGAGCTTTGTTGTACCTCAGGCGGGACTTGAACCCGCACGTCCTAATGGACACAGGATTTTAAGTCCTGCGTGTCTACCAATTCCACCACCAAGGCATCCACTTCTAAGAAAGAAGTTAGAGCGGGAAACGGGACTCGAACCCGCAACATTCAGCTTGGAAGGCTGACGCTCTACCAATTGAGCTATTCCCGCGATTGTGAGTGCAAATATAGAACAGCTTTTTTAATTACAAAACTTTTAGGAAACATTTTTTTCATAATTATTTTACATCAAAAGCTAAGTTTCTCATCATAATATTTTTAAGCACTAAAATAATTTTACTTTTCTTTGATTAAATTATTTTGAACATTAAAAATTCATCTTAAATAATTGCATTTTTCCAGATTTCAATCAATCGTTCGTAAGAAAATTGAGCATTTGCAGGACTTGTGCTTGGCAAAGAAATATACTCAATAGATGTTTTTTCATCAAAATATTTCCAAAATAATTGTTCTGATTTCTTTCCATTGAAAATTATTTTATCAATTGTAGGATATTCATTCAACAATTCATCAATCTGATTTGGCAAAACATTTTTCATATCCACATCCATGCTTCCCTTTCTGTCAGCAGAATGTGCAACATCCCAAAGCGCAAACTTATTCTGTAAAATAAGTTGTTTTCTTATTTCATAATCTTCTGAAAATTCTGTCTCAAAAATCTCAAACATCATTTTCCAAAATCGATTACGCGGATGTCCATAATATTGATTGACTTCTAACGATAAATCACCAGGTAAAGAGCCAAGAATTAATGTTTTTGGTAGTTCTGATATAATTGCAGCAAATGATTGTTTATGCATTTTGTTTTATTCTAAAAATATAATGTACAAAAAAAGTGCTACAGTTTGTAGCACTTTTTTTTCTATTTCTATCATTAGATAATTTGTTCAGAAACCTCCTCCCACTCTAACATTTTTTTGTCTAAATCATTTTTCAGATTCGAGTATTTATCTAATTCTTGTTGCGTTTGCGAACCTGCATGCAACTTATTTTCTAAATCGGCAATCTTAGTTTCTAAATCAGAAATCTCTGTTTCTATTCTTGACAATCTATTTTTAAGACGTTTTTGCTCTTTTTCTTCTTCAAAAGATAAAACTCGTTTCGCTTGTTCTATTTTAGCTTCAATCGGCTTCTCTTCTTTTGGTGCAGCCAAACTATTTCCTTTCTCCACTTCACGGAAACTTCCCGCTTTAATTTGTGCTAAATAATCATCAATTCCAGAAAGATATTCTTTCACTTGACCATTACGGAAATCGAAAACTTTATCCACTAAACCTTCTAAAAATTCACGGTCGTGAGAAACTAAAATTAATGTTCCTGAATATTTTTGTAAAGCTTTTTTCAACAATTCTTTTGATACAATATCCAAGTGGTTCGTTGGCTCATCCATGATTAATACATTGAATGGACGCAACAATAATTTACACAACGCTAAACGATTTCGCTCACCTCCCGAAAGAACTGAAACTTTTTTCTCTACCGCTTCGCCACCAAACATAAATGCTCCTAAATAGTCGCGAACATGTTTACGTGTTTCTTCTGTTGCAGAATTTTCCGCTTCTTCTAAAACCGTTAATTTATCATTCAAAACATGTGCTTGATTTTGGGCAAAATATCCAATTTCTACATTATGTCCATGTTTTATTTTACCTGAATGCTCTTGTTCGTTGATAATCGCACGCGATAAAGTCGTTTTTCCTTGACCATTTTGACCAACAAAAGCTACTTTTTCTCCTCGATTAACATAAAAAGAAACATGATCAAAAACTTGATGATCACCAAAAGCAACACCTACATCATCTAACTCGAAAATAATTTTACCTGGCTGAACAGCATCCACAAAACGGATATTCATTTTCGTTACATCATCATTTTCAATTTCGATGCGTTCTATTTTATCTAATTTTTTGATTAATGATTGCGCCATCGAAGCTTTATTAGCTTTTGCACGGAATTTTGAAATTAAATCTTCCGTGTGCTTAATCATTTGCTCTTGATTCTTCTGTGCTTGCTCTAATTTTTCGCGACGATCTTCACGCAATTCTAAATAACGCGTATAATTCGCTTTAAAATCAGAAATGTGGCGATTTGCAATTTCGATTGTACGATTAGTTACGTTATCCAAAAATTGACGGTCGTGCGAAACCAACACAACAGCTCCAGGATAATCTTTCAAGAAATCTTCTAACCAAACAATCGAATCGATATCCAAATGGTTGGTAGGCTCATCTAAAAGCATTACATCATGTTTTTGCAACAATAGTTTTGCCAATTCAATTCGCATTCTCCAACCTCCAGAAAATTCTTCTGTTGGGCGATGAAAATCTGAATTTTTGAATCCTAAACCAATTAAAATTTGTTCGATTTCAGCATCTTTTGTGTAACCACCTAAAAGTCCGAAACGTTCTGTTAAATGAGAAATATCTTCAATTAATTTTCCATATTCGTCCGATTCGTAATCTGTTCTTTCAGCTAATTCTTTGTTTACAAAATCAATACGTTCTTGAATTTCAACCAATTGCTCAAAAGCAGAATCCGCTTCTTGCCAAACCGTTCTTCCTTGTACAAAATCAATATCTTGCGATAAATATCCGATTGTAACGTCGCCTTCGTAAACAACTTCACCTTCTGAAGATTGCTGACTTTTGGCTAAAATTTTAAGCAAAGTAGATTTTCCTGCTCCATTTTTCCCTACCAAACCAACACGGTTTCCTTTGTTGATGCGGAACGAAACGTTTTCGAATAAATATCTACCCGCAAAATAAACTCCTAAATTTTGTACTAATAACATTTTGCAAAAATACAATGTTTTTTGTTAGATGAAAACTTAACACTTTAAGGTTTTTTAAGATAACTGAAAAAAGTAAAAATTAATTTTAATAATGATGTATATTTAGCTAAATATAAACCCGTTGTTCATTTTGATTAATAAAGAATAAAGTTGTTCATTTCATTGAAAATAAGTAAATTAATTTAACTTTAAAATATTTACAATGAACAACTTACT
>NZ_DLOC01000099.1:0-24165 GCF_002478465.1 Empedobacter sp. UBA7494 | reverse complement strand
CAACTTTTGATACTGATCCATTTTTTGTTTTCCTTTCAGTTTTATGAAAATGAAAGGAAAACAACTTCAGAAAAACAAAAAACCCAACAGATTACTCTATTGGGTTTTCTTAGCGGAGAGTGAGGGATTCGAACCCCCGGAGGTGTGACCCTCAACAGTTTTCAAGACTGCCGCATTCGACCACTCTGCCAACTCTCCAATAACGCAGTCTACTGCGGTATTGCGAGTGCAAATATAGAACGCTTTTTCGTTTTTCCAAATTCTAAAAACAATTATTTTTAAAATAATTTTTAACAAAATGATTCTCAATAGAATATTTTTATTGTTTTTTTTGAAAAGAGTCGTTTATATCTTTGTTGTAATTAATTTTAGTCATGATTAGAAGAATTGAAGAAGTAGATTTTCCGAGATTGAGAGATATTTGGGTAAGTTCGGTTAGTAACACACACCATTTTTTAGCAAAAGAAGATTTTGAATATTATAAAGAAAATTTACCTAATTATTTTCCGCATGTAGCCTTATTTGGTTACGAAAGCGGAAATCAATTGGTAGGATTTGTAGGTGTTGCAGAGCAAAATCTTGAAATGTTATTTATTCACAATGATTTTCGAAGAAAGGGAGTAGGGAAGACTTTATTAGATTTTTCTATTCAGGAATTGAATGTGAAATCGGTTGATGTGAATGAACAAAATAAACAGGCCGCAGATTTTTATTTAAGCCAAGGTCTTAAGGTTACTTCTCGTTCTGAAAAAGATAACGAGGGAAAAGCTTATCCTATTTTGCATTTGAGTTTATAATTTCAGGAGAGTAGCTTAACTTTGTCGCATATTTTTTAGCCATGCTTTCATCAACAGAATTATCATCAACTCAAAAAAATCGCATTCGATTCGCTGTTTCGCTTTTCTTTTTTTCGCAAGGTTTAGCTTTTTCGTCTTGGGCAAGTCGTATTCCGACGATTAAATCAGATTTAGGAATTTCTGAAGGACAATTGGGAACATTATTGTTGTTAATGCCGATTGGACAGTTGTGTACAATGGCGCTTTCAGGAAAATTAGTCGCGAAATATGGAAGTAAAAATGTCTTACGAATTGTCGTTTTAATTTATCCTTTAATTCTTTGTTGTATAGGTTTGGCTCAAAATTTTTATCAATTAGGTGCTGTTTTATTTTTCTTTGGAGTAATCGGAAACATGTGCAATATTTCGGTGAATACGCAAGGAGTTGAGGTAGAGAAAATATATGGAAAATCGATTATGTCCTCTTTTCATGGTGCGTGGAGTATCGCTGGTTTTACAGGTGCTTTGATTGGTTTATTGATGATGAATTTGCATGTGAATACATTTTATCATTTTGTGATTATTTATGGCTTAATTATTTTGAGTTGGTTCATTAATAAAAAATATTTAGTCGATTCTACACCAGCTCCAGCGAAGGAAAAGAAATCTATTTTTTCAAAACCAGATACTGTTTTGGTTCAACTAGGAATTATAGGTTTTTTGAGCATGGCAACAGAAGGTGCGATGTTCGATTGGAGTGGTGTTTATTTCCAAGATATTGTAAAAGCGCCACAGAATTTAGTTGTCGTTGGTTATGCTTCGTTTATGGTGATGATGGCAACAGGACGTTTCGTTGGTGATTATTTTATCAGTAAATATGGAAAACAACGCGTGATGCAAATTAGTGGAATTTTGATGTTTTCTGGTTTGATGCTTTCAGTATTTTTTCCTCAATTTATTGTGTGTACAATTGCATTTATGATGGTTGGATTGGGTGTTGCGTGTAATGTGCCAACGGTTTATAGTGTAGCAGGAAAAAACAAAAATGTAAATCCAGGCGTTGCATTAGCAATGGTTTCGAGTATCTCTTTTTTAGGATTTTTGATGGGACCACCACTGATTGGTTATATTGCTGAAGCTTTTGATTTGAGATATTCTTATGCGTTATTTGCTTGCTTTGGATTGATTATGGTTTTTATGGTTGGTAGAATGAAAATCTTTAAAAACATTAATAACTAATTTATAGCTTTTCAAAAAAAAAGTAATGATTAACTTGTAAGAAGTATACATAATTATAAATTTGCCTTTTTAATTATTATGAAACAAATATGTTTCGAATTTTAGTAAACAATAAGTTTTTTAACGTAATCCTTTCAATATCGTACACATTAGCTATTATAGCATTATTGGTAATGTTTGGATTTGGATTTCCTGTTGAGTATAAACTTTATATAAACATTTTTTTTATCATTCTACTATCTGTCGGAATTTTAAGAACAATACTTAAATATGTTTATTTTAAAGAAAAAATTATTCCGCGAGTCATCATTTTTGATATAGTAAGTATACTATTTATTCTTTATTGCATTAAAATGCAAATAACCGATTATAGTTGGTTTTTTGTCAGCAAATATTTGCAATTTGCTATTGTTTTAAAATTAGTAAGAGAAATTGCTACACCTAACCTTAATTTCAAACGTTCTGTAATTACTCCTCCCCAATTATTTATTTTCAGTTTTTTTATTTTAGTTTTTGGAGGAGCTTGTTTACTTATGTTGCCAAAAGCAACATATCATCCAATTTCTTTTCTAGACGCACTATTTACAGCGACGAGCGCAGTTTGTGTAACAGGATTAACTTCTGTTGATACTTATATAACTTATACGCCTGTTGGTCATTTTATTTTAATGTTATTAATACAAGCAGGAGGTTTAGGTATTTTGACATTTGCTGGATATATTGCTTATTTTTTCAAAGGAAATAGTTCTTATGAGAATCAAATAGCATTAGGAAGTATTGCAAACAACGATTCTTTGAGTGAAGTTTTTTCTTTTGTAAAAAGGATTATCTATTTAACTTTTGGTATCGAATTCGTAGGAGCTGTATTAATTTATATTTCAATTGCACCTTATAATATTAGTATTGTTGACAAATTATTTTTTAGTATTTTTCATTCAGTTTCGGCTTTTTGTAATGCAGGTTTTTCTACATTGCCAAATGGATTAATGAACAAAGGTTTTGTTCACAATTATGGATTTCAATCTGTTCTAATCACATTGATATTCTTAGGAGGAATAGGTTTTCCTATCTTGATTAATATTCTACGTTATACAGATTATTTAATCAGAAAATTAATTTCAAAAATTCTCCATAATAAAAATAATCGTAAGAATTGGGTTTTTACATTAAGTTCTAAAGTTAATTTAATCACCTCATTAACAATACTAATTATTTCTACAATCATATTATTCTTCGAAGAATATTATTCTACATTAGGACAACATCAAGGTTTCGGAAAGTTTATTTCAGCTTTATTTATCGCCATAACGCCTCGTACAGCAGGTTTTAATAATATAGATTTTTCTCACTTACAATTCTCTTCCATACTTTTGGTTATTTTGTTAATGTGGATTGGTGCTTCACCAGCATCAACAGGAGGAGGAATTAAAACGAGTACTTTTGCAATTGCAATTCTTAATTTTATTAATATTGCACGCGGAAAAAATAAAATCGAAATTTACAAAAGAGAATTAAGCCCTATCAATGTACAAAAAGCTTTTGCTACAATGACCTTATCTTTTTTAGTCATTGGAACAGGAATATTTTTAATAACAAAATTTGATAATCATTTACATCTTATTGATGTTGCATTCGAAGCTTTTTCAGCTTATTCTACTGTTGGTTTATCATTAAATTTAACACCTACATTATCAGATCCAAGTAAAATTGTTGTCATTACAATGATGTTTATTGGTCGTGTTTCAATGATTACAATTTTGATGGCTTTTTTTAAGAAAACTGTTTCATCTAATTATCGTTATCCATCAGATGATATTTTAATTTAAAAGAAAATTATGAAAATAATAATTATAGGTTTAGGAAATTTCGGCGCGGCGCTTGGTAAGAAAATGGTAAAGCTTGGTCACGAAATTATCGGTGTTGACAATAATATTCAACGTGTTGAAGCTTTGAAAGATAAGTTATCCTATACCATTTGTTTAGATGCAACAGATGAATTATCAATTAATAAATTACCACTAAATAATACAGATATTGTAATTGTAAGTATTGGGGAAAATGAAGGTGCCAATATTATGGCTACTGCTATTTTTAAAAATAAAAATGTAAAACGTTTGATTAGTCGTTCTATCAATTCTTTACACGAAAATGTTTTGCAAGCAATTGGAGTTACAGAAATTATTCGACCCGAAGCTGAATCTGCAGAACGTTGGACAAAAAAACTAAATGTGAAAGGAGTTGTAGATTCTTTTGAATTAAACAAAGAGTTTAGCATTATAGAGGTTGTAACACCAAATGAATTGGTTGGAAAAACATTTGATGAAATCCAATTCAAAAAGCAACATAATATTTTGGTAATGACAATTATTAAAAACAAAGAAGAAGCTAGTTTTTTAGGTCAATATAAAATTGTTCCAGAAGTACAAGGTTTTCCTACATCAAATACAGTAATTACAAAAGATGATGTATTGGTAATCTATGGAGCAAATCAAGAAATTTATAAATTCTTAAAGAAATTTAATATTCAATAATCTTATTCTTAAACTCTAATACATGTGGTTTATGGAATTTTAAGTAAAAAATAATTCCCATAAAATAACAGACAACATCTAATATATCTGCTGTATAATTCGAAGAAAATTTTGGCATAATAAATTCTAATAAAAGACTCAAAACAAAAGCAGTAATTACCAAATAACTTGTTGGATAAACATAAACTTGATTGTTGTATTTAATTTTCGAAATGATATAACTTCCTAAGTGCGTCATAGCAGGTACCGCAAAAATATCAGTTAAATAATGGTTGAGATACTCAATTTCTATGGAATAAATTCGGGTAAGTTTGATAAAAATCCAACTCAGAATATAAAAACTAAAATAAGTATCAAACAATTTCATTTTTTAGACAACAACAAGTATTATTAACACACAAAAAGCCCCAAGAATCATCAAAAATAGGAAGAAAGCATCGTCTATTAATTTTTGAGAGGCACTTCGTTTATCTTTTTTTTCTTTCATATGCTAACTTTGTGACAAAAGTATTTAATTCATCTCGAATTGCATAAGATGAATGTCATTGTAAAGTATTTAAAATTGGATAGATTGAATCTTTAAAATATTTTCATAACTTTAAAACAGTAAATGATTGATAATGAAAATACTTTTATTCTTTCTTTTTCCAATTGCTCTTTTTGCGCAAGAAGTTGCTCAGAATGATAATTTAAAAAATAAATTGTTGATGAATTTTGCTCAACAATCTGGCTATTTTGATTTTAAGTATTCGCAAGATTTATCGCTTGAAAAGAATAATGAATTGATGGAAGATTATTTTAAAAATTATTCAAATAAACAACAAGATGTTTCTCCTTTAAAGCCAGTTGAGAAAAGAATTCCTTATGAATATGATGATTCAAAAACATACGGACAAAACTTAATAAGAAGTGTTGTGCATGAGATATTTTTTAGTAAACCACTGAAATTAGGGAAATAAAAAAAGCCCAATCCTTGAATTGAGCTTTAAAATACTATAAAAATATATAAAAATTCTGAGCTTAGAATTTTATATCCTCTGTTGTTGCGATTAAATCTTGAATTGTTTCGCGACGACGAATTAAATAATCCTTATCGTCAATTAACAAGACCTCCGCAGGTTTGAAACGCGAATTGTAGTTCGAAGCCATCGAGAAACAATATGCTCCAGCATTGTGGAAACACAACACATCTCCTTCGCTAATTTCATTTATTTTACGATTCGATCCAAACGTATCTGTTTCACAAATATATCCCACAACTGTGTAATAACGGCTACGACCTTCTGGATTCGAAATATTTTCAATTTCGTGATGAGCACTATAAAACATCGGACGAATTAAATGGTTGAAACCTGTATCAATTCCAGCAAAAACAGTAGAAGTTGTTTGTTTCACAACATTTACAGTTGCTAAGAAAGATCCTGCTTCAGAAACCATATATTTTCCTGGCTCGAACATTAATGTCAAAGGTTTTCCGTACGCTTTTTCGAACTCGTTGAAACGAGCTGATAAACGTTCTCCTAAATATTCAATATCTGTTTCGTCTGCGCCTGGATAGTAAGGAACTTTAAATCCTGATCCAAAATCGATGTAAGATAAATTCTTGAATTCTGCTGCAACTTCAAATAAAATTTCAGCACCTTGTAAGAAAACATCAATATCTAAAATATCAGAACCTGTATGCATGTGAACACCATCCAAATGTAAACCTGTATTTTCTACAACACGTTTGATATGTGGTAATTGGTGAATAGAAATTCCGAATTTTGAATCAATATGTCCAACCGAAATATTTGCATTTCCACCTGCCATAATATGTGGATTAATACGCACACAAACTGGATATTTAGGAAAATCTTGACCAAATGTTTCTAAAACAGAAAGGTTATCGATATTGATGCGAACACCTAAATCAATTGCTTTTTTAATTTCAGCATACGAAACACCATTTGGTGTATAAATGATTTCTTTAGGCTTGAAACCCGCCATTAATCCCAATTCTACTTCTTGAATAGAAACTGTATCCAATCCTGAACCAAGTGATTTGAAATACTTTAAAAGATTAAGATTCGTGTTCGCCTTACATGCATAATTTAACTTTAAACGTTTGACTGTAGAAAATGCATTTGTCATCTTTTCATATTGCGATTTAATTTTGTTCGCATCATACACATACAGCGGCGCACCATATTTTTGCACCAATTCCAATAGACGTTCTCTATTCAGTTCCATTTTGTTTATTTTTTTGTTTAAAGTTAAATTTCAGTTGCCAAAATTACGGAATACAAATGGTTTTATGAATAAAATTCAGAATAAACTTGTTATAAATCAATAATTTCGAATATTATTTAAAAATTTGAAAAATATTTCGAATATTATTCGCGAATGAATGTTTTAATCCCTCCACCATTCTTTAAAGTGAAAGACAGAATCGTTCAAATTTAGTGGTTCACCAATCATAGGCGTCAAAATATCGTGCTTATTTTGCTTACCATTCTCTATAATTTTTTCCAAAGGTTCATCCCAAGCATGTTTTGCCAAAGCAAATTTTGCAGCATGAACAGGAATAATATGTTTTGCTTTCAAATCATTGATAATTGCAGGCAAATCTGTTGGTAAAGCATGAATATATTTCCACGCATCATTATATTGACCATTTTCGAGAATCGCAAAATCAAACGGACCATATTTTTCTCCAATTTCTTTGAAATGCGTATCATAACCGCTATCACCACCTAAAAATATTTTTTGCGTAGGCGTTTCCAATACATAAGAAGTCCAAAGTGTTGTGTTTCGTTTAAATTTTCGACCAGAAAAATGACGAGCAGGTGTAAAAGTAATTTTTAAGTTATTTTTTAAAGTTAGGCTTGTGTTCCATTCTTCTTCGATTAATTGATCGGGCGAATAATTCCACTTCTCGAAATGTGCGCCAACTCCAAGCGGAATGATCACTTTATCCACTTTTGAACGTAATTCTTTCACCGTTTCATAATCCAAGTGATCGTAATGATCGTGTGAAATAACCAAATAATCAATCTTTGGGAAATCTTTTGCGTGATACGTATTTGCTCCTTTAAACGCTTTATTGAAAATTGGTAAAGGTGAACCATAATCACTAAAAACAGGATCGATTAGGAAATTAACACCATCCAATTGAATATAATAAGACGAATGTCCCAACCAAATAAATACATTATCATTTTTATCAATTGATATAATATCTGTCTGAATATGCGGAATAGAATCTTTAGGATTAAGTTTTGGATTTTTCGCACCAAAGAAAAAGTCCCACATCACTTTTTTAGTATCAAAACCTTCTGCAAATGCAGGCGTGTGATGAATATTTTGAAATTGTCCATTTTTATACAACTTCGATTGTTTCATTCGTTCCAATCGTTTTCCAGTTGCTTCAGCACCAAAAGTATTCATTTGTAGAACCGCGAAAGTTGCAATTACAAGAATTACAATCAAACTTAATAGGAAGTAAAGCATTCGTTTAAAAACTTTTCGTTTATTGATTTTTTTCATTAATGATCAAATGTATAAAATTCTTGGATTGCTTTTGAAATAATATATCTTAAGTAAACTGTAACATTTGTAACTTTCATTTTAATTTTGATTTACCAACTTTGTACACGTTTTAGAAAAAATATAAAATGGAATTTATCTTACAACCTTGGCCATGGTATATTGGCGGACCAATAATTGCGATTGTAATGCTTTTATTGATTTATTTCGGAAAAAGTTTTGGATTTTCATCAAACTTCAGAACGATTTGTTCTGCTTTGGGAGGAGGAAAATCATGTGATTTTTTCTCGTTTGATTGGAAATCTCAAAAATGGAATTTATTATTCTTAGTCGGTGCAATAATAGGAGGTTTTGTTTCGGTACATTTTTTATCAGATAATCAAATTCCTGAAATTTCAGAAGCTACAATTGCAAAATTGAATGCAATGGGATTTGAAAGTGCAGGAAAAGCATATTCTTCAACCGAAATTTTCGAAACGATGTCTGTAAAAAATATAGCTTTATTATTTGTTGGTGGATTATTAATTGGTTTTGGAACGCGCTATGCAGGAGGTTGTACATCTGGACATGCGATTTCGGGTTTAAGTGATTTGCAATTACCTTCATTTATCGCTGTTATCGGCTTTTTTATCGGTGGACTTTTGATGGTTCACGTTTTGTTTCCTTTAATTTTTTAATCTCATGAGAAGTTTAGTTTATATCATATTAGGCGTTATCTTTGGTGTAACCATGTACAAGGCAGAAACAGCCTCTTGGTTTCGTATTTTCGAAATGTTCAATTTTCAATCTTTCCACATGTATGGATTTATCGGTTCGGCTTTGGTTGTAGGTTTGATTGGCATACAATGGATGAAAAAGAAAGAAGCAAAAGATATCGATGGTGAAAAAATTGTGATTCAACCCAAAACAAAATCAATTGCTCGTTATTTGATCGGAGGAATTTTCTTCGGATTAGGTTGGGCGTTAGTTGGCGCTTGTCCTGGACCAATATTTGTGTTGTTAGGGGCAGGAGTTTATCCAATTTTAATTACAATTGTAGGTGCATTAATCGGTACTTTTCTTTACGGAAAAATTAGAAACAAAATCCCACATTAAACATGATAAAAGAGAAAATAGAAGCAACTTATCCATATCAATTTGAAGAAGAATTATTGAATGAAATTGATGAATTAGGATCTTTGATAGAATTTAAAGTGAATGATGTAATGATTGATTTAAACCAATTTATCAAAGGAATGCCAATTCTTTTGAGTGGTGCAATCAAGATTATGCGCGAAGATTTTGACGAAGGAGAATTGTTGTTGTATTTTCTCGAAAAAGGTGATACATGTGCTATGACGATGGCGTGTTGTTTGGGTGATAAACAAAGTAAAATACGTGCTGTTGCCGAAACTGATGGAGAACTGGTGATGATTCCGATTGTAAAAATGGACGAATGGTTGGCAAAATATCCTTCGTGGAGACGTTTTATTTTTGATAGTTACAATAATAGAATGGAGGAAATGTTGGTAGCGATTGACAATTTAGCTTTTAATGATATGAACGAACGTTTGAAAAAATATCTGTTGGATGTCGCAAGTATCAATAAAGGTAAAGTTGTGTTAAAAACGCATCAAGAAATTGCTTATGAGCTCAATACTTCTCGTGTTGTTATTTCTCGTTTATTAAAAGCTTTAGAAAAGGAAGCTTTTCTTCAATTAAACCGAAACGAAATCACGATTAAGTAAGAAATTATTTAAAAAAATATAAAAAGGAAGCTCATTGTTAAGCTTACTTTTTTTTGTTGAAACAATTTATAGTAGAAAAATTTTCTAAAAATAATCTTATTGTAACAAATGTTACAATCTATTTTGATACGGTCAATTACTTTTGTTTTTGTATTTCATAAAACAAATGATTGCCCGTATAGTTTATTTTGGATTGTTGCTATTTAATTTTTTCCTTTTGCAGAGTCGTCTGTGGCGTTACTTTTAGGAGTTGGTTATCGTTTAATTTTTCAGAATGAATTTTGGGAAATCTCAAAGCGATATTCAAAGAAATTATTGAATATTGCAATCATTGGTTTAGGGTTAGGTTTGAATCTTCACGAGGCAGTTTCGGTAAGTAAAGATGGATTTTTTCTCACTTTTATTTCTGTGTTAAGTTTTTTTACATTAGGATTTGTATTCTACCGGTTATTAAAAATCAACAAGAATACATCGTTGCTGATTACTTCCGGAACTGCTATTTGTGGAAGAAGCGC
Organism: Empedobacter sp. UBA7494; assembly: GCF_002478465.1. Lineage (NCBI taxonomy): Bacteria > Pseudomonadati > Bacteroidota > Flavobacteriia > Flavobacteriales > Weeksellaceae > Empedobacter > Empedobacter sp. UBA7494. The sequence goes on along the minus strand of NZ_DLOC01000099.1, from coordinate 13,850 downwards.
TATAGCTACAATTTCTTCAGTTTTACAACCAAAAGCCAATCAAATTACCATTGCCATGTCAGTTGTGTTTGTGTTGAATGTGATTGCGTTAATGATTTTTCCGTTAATTGGACATTATTTTCAGTTATCGCAATATCAATTTGGTTTGTGGTCGGCAATTGCAATTCACGATACAAGTGCTGTTGTCGGTGCAGCTAAACAATACGGTGAACAAGCTTTGGAAGTCGCAACAACTGTAAATTTGAGCCGAACATTATGGATTTTTCCGTTGGCTTTATTAATTGGTTATTTCAACAAAAAAGAGAACTCTTCTTACAAATTTCCTTATTTCATTATTGGTTTTATTGCAACAATGCTTATCGCTACTTATTTTCCTCAAGGCGAAAAAGTCTATCATATTTTACAAGGAATTTCGAAACAATTAATGGTTGTTGCTTTATTTATGATTGGCTCGTTGATTAACTTACAATCCATCAAACAAGCAGGTTTTAAAACCTTATCATACGGAATATTACTTTGGATTTTTATTTCCATTTGATCTTTGGTTTTGGTTTTAAATTATTTTTAAAATCTCTATCCTCTCTATTTTTAGGTTTGTAACATTGGTTACTGTCGATTGTTTTTTAGTAACTTAACTTTGATTCAACAAATTAAAAAAGGTTAAACCATAAAAATATTATCATATGTTTTTTCAACACATTTTTGAAAAGTCATTGGCGCATTCAAGTTACCTTGTAGGTTGTCAAGCAAAAGGAGAAGCAATTGTAATCGATCCAAAAAGAGATATTGATACATACTTAAAAATAGCAGAAGAAAATAAGCTGAAAATTACGCATATTGCCGAAACACATATTCATGCTGATTATCTTTCTGGTAGCCAAGAGTTAGCTTATGTAACAGGTGCGAAGATGTATTTGTCTGATGAAGGCGGAGAAGATTGGCAATACGATTTTGAACATATCGGATTAAAAAATGGGGATAAAATAAAAGTTGGAAATCTAATTTTTGAGGTGATGCATACACCAGGTCACACGCCAGAAAGTATTAGTCTTTTGTTGACGGATAAACCTGCGACGAAAGAACCAGTTATGATTTTTACTGGAGATTTTGTTTTTGTAGGAGATATTGGTCGTCCAGATTTATTAGAAGAAGCTGCTGGATTAATTGGTACTAAAGAAGTAGGAGCAAAGCAGATGTTTAAATCGTTGAAAAAATTTCAAGCATTACCAGATTATCTACAAGTTTGGCCAGCACATGGAGCAGGTTCTGCTTGCGGAAAAGCTTTGGGAGCTGTAGCAAGTACGACGGTTGGTTATGAGAAAATCAGAAATTGGGCGTTGCAATTTGATTCGAATGAAAAAGGATTTGTTGATTATTTATTGGCAGATCAACCCGAAGCGCCAGCTTATTTTGCAATGATGAAAAAGTTGAATAAAACAAAACGTCCTTTGTTGATCGAAGTTCCGAAGTGGGCAAAATTAACGTACATCGAATTTGAAAAAGCAAAAGATTTTGGAATGAAAGTGATTGATGCGCGTATCAAAACAGATTTTTCCCAATTGCATATTCCAGGAACGCTTAATATTCAAAACAATAAAACGTTCAATACATGGATGGGGTGGATGGTAAATTATCAAGAGCCAATTGTGTTGATTGTAGAAGAGGATGAAGTAGAAGAAATGACACGAAAATTGATGCGAATTGGTTTGGATAATATTTACGGCTACATTAAACCAACAGATTTATTTAACAATTTAAGTTCTTTACAATCTTCTATTTTAATCGACGCAGATACAATGGAAAATTACATTGGAAATGAAGAGGTTCAGATTTTAGATGTTAGAGGTGAAACAGAATTTAAAGAAGGTCATATCGAAGAAGCGAAGCATATTTTTGTCGGTTATTTACCAAAAAGATACAATGAATTAGATCCAACTAAAAAAATTGTCTTGCATTGTCAAGCTGGAGATAGGGCAACGATTGCGCAAAGTTTTTTGGAATCGAAAGGTTTTGATGTTGAAAACTATAGTGGAGGAATTGCTGATTGGAAATTGAATCAAAAACCATTCGTGAAATAATATGTTTTTTCAAAATATTTTAAAAATGTTGACATCAAATTCGAATGTAGAAGTAGAGCTAGTACTACTCAAGCAGTAACAATTTTAAATAAAAATGACAGTAGTTGCACTTGATTCTAAGATGAATTATCAAGCAACTACTGTCAAATTATTTTCTTACTCTTACTTTTTCTTCATGTATTTTTTTGGATTTTTTTTGAATTCAACTTTACAACTTTTACTACAAAAACCATAAATTTTCTTTTGATAAATTGCGGTATCTGTTAAGAATTGTGCGGTATTCATTCCACAAATAGGATCTTTCTCGTTTACAACTTTTACTTTTAGTTTTTGTTGAGCAAAAATTGAAAAAGAGATGATGAAGAATGTTAATGTTACTATTTTTTTCATTGTTATTTGTTTTTAGATTGAAATAAATTGTAATTAAAAAAGAAACCTATTCTGTTTTTTACTTCGATTTCTCCCGAATTTAAATCAGAAAGTATGGGTTGAAAATATTCTATACCAAAATTAAACTTTTGAGCAGCTGCTTCTAATCCTAATTTCGCAAATTGAGCTTTTCCCTTAGATTTTGGAATCGTCTCCCCAAATTGTTCATTTTTATAATAAAGTTCGTTTTGAAAACCGACTTTTCCAAGTATTTTTAATTCATTGTTAATGAAAAGATGTTGTAATTGAATTAATTGATTCCATTGATCTCCAAATTTGTATTTCTTCTTATTCTCTCCTTTCAAGTTGTAGTCTGTTACTAATTGTAAAGTCGAATTCTTAAAAGCTAATTGGTAATTTATTGCAAACTGAGTATCCCAACTTCCTGTACCTAATTGAAAACTTGGATTGGTTGTTTCAGCATTTGCTTGATTAAATTTTGCGATTGGAATTTTTAAACCTATTGCAGTACTTAATCCATGTTTTAGCTCGTTAGAACTTGTATTTGATTGAATGACTTTAACTATTCCCATCATATTTAAATCTCCAATACCAGAAATAGAAGAAGAGTTTTTACCTTCTTTATTATGAAAATGGTAAGGAATACTAGCATTGATGTCAATTCTATTATTTATTGGAATTCTTGCCCATAATTGAATGGTATTGAATTGTTGCTTTTGCGTTCTTTTATTAGAAAAAGCATCTTCTTTAGCTTTATAAGATTGATGTAGATAACGAATACCAACGAAATTTGAATTTATAAGATTTTCAATTCCATTTGATGTTGAAGTTGCTGAACAACCGCAAGCATCACATTCTAATTCTAAATCATATAAATGAGAGATTACAATAGAATCATTTTCTGTATGAGCAAATAATGAAATGGGTATAAATAATATAACGAAAAATAAATTGATATATAATTTCATTTGAATAGATTTAAAATTCTGCATAAGCAGGGTTGTTAATAAATGAGTAATCTGTTAATGTATTTAGAAAAGAGATAATTGCCTTTTTTTCTTCTTCTGTCATAGGAATTCCAATTCGATTATTTTGTTTGAGTTGAGAATCCAAATTTTTATCATTTTGTATGCCTTCTGAATAAAAATTCAAAACAGCTTCTAAACTATAGAATCGTCCATCGTGCATATAAGGTTTGGTCATTTCAATATTTCTTAAACTTGGAACTCTAAACTTCATAAAGTCAGTCGAATCTAATGTAACACGATATAAACCTCCATCTTTGTATTGTTTATTATAATACATTCCTGTATTTCGAAAAGACTCATCTGTAAAAAGTGTTCCTTTATGACAGCTTGAACATTTCTGTTGAAAAAGTTGTAAACCTTTTTTTTCGGTTTCGGTTAAATTTGTCTCTTTCCTTAAATACTGATCATATTTAGAATCTTTTGATACAACTGAAGCCATAAACTGTCCTAATGCGCTGAGAATACGATTTGCATCGATTTTATCATCTCCGAAAGCATTTTTAAACATTTTTCGATAAGAAGAATCTGATGATAATTTCTTAATGATTTCGGGAAAAGTAGTATCCATCTCTTCTTCAGCTGTAATAGGAGAAATTGGTTGTTGAGCTAAATCATGAATAACGCCATCCCACATAAATCGATTTAGAAATGCCAAATTTTGAATAGGAGGAGCATTTCGAATTCCTAATCGATCATCAATTCCATGACTAACAGGATGTCCGTGGTGAGTAAAGGCATTTTCTTGAATATGGCAAAAAGCACATGAAATAGTATTATTTCTAGATAATCGACCTTCATAAAATAGTTTTTTTCCTAACTCAACTCCATTTTTAGTTAACGGATATTTATCTGTATCAAATGTTATTTTAGGAAAATAAGAAGGAATTTCTACATGATAAGGTTCATCAACGATTTGTCCATAATCAATATCATCATCGTTACAACTTAACAAGATGAATAAACTGAATATAATTGTTATTATTTTATTCATTGTTTGTGGAATTATGCGGTGTTTTACAAACACCGCTATAAACTTTATTGATTTTTTTCGTCGTTATGTACATGATCAACTCGAAACATATTTTGTATGTTTTCTGTTACAAATTGTGCAAAGTTGGAAGATCCCATAATATTATTGTTCGATTCATCTAATGTCAATTTATGGTTACCACTTAAATAGGTATTCAAATTTGCCATAATATGAATAGATGGCTTAATCTTAGAAGTTACTCGTGCAGATGTAGGTAAATCTAATGTTACTTCTTTATATAAATCTTGAACATTATTTTTGTTAATATCTCCCATATTTCCTGTGTGAGTTAAGAAGAAAGTATCAGTAGTAGTTTTGCCATAAAAACCTTCTATTTTAAAGAAAACATAACCAGCAGCCCAAGCCCAAGTCATTCCATTTTTCTTTGCTTTTTCCCAAAAAGTAGCTTGCCCAGTCTGTCCTAATAAATAAGCTTTCTGAGATACACCAAGTCCGAAACGTATTTTTGTATATTTATTTTGAGGGATATTATCCAAATTTAAATAAACGACATTAGCTATAGCAGAATCTTGATTAATAACAAAAGCGCCTTTGTCTGGATCGTTTTTATGATAATCAAATTCATTCCCTTTTTCGTCAATTAATGTGATGTTAGAAATAATATATTTTAATGTTGTTAATTTATGTTTTTGTCCGTTTGATGAGGTTTGCGTTGTTTGATCTAGAACAATTCCTCCCAAATTATCAAATCCATTTTCAAACTTTAATTGAATTTTACCTGTTTCAGTTGATTTAATTTCAGAGAAATCATCTTCGTTGTTGCAGGAAGTAAATAAAGTAAGTAATGCGATAAATGATAAGTTTAAAAAATATTTGATTGTTTTCATTGTAATAATTGTTTAATTTTTTTGAATAAAAATGCTGTTGGAAAACAATTATTGTTCTCCAATACTGAATATTTGTTCTATTAATTAAACAATTGGAGGTTTTAGATATTTAAAAACCCAATCGATAGAATAGGATGATTGCCAAAAGAATCGATGTTTTATTTTTATAATAAAATCTTGAATAAATGGAATATCTAAGCATTCGAAATGTATATAAATTTCTGCAAATCGAATATTTTTTACTAAAACCGAATCAGATTCTTGTTCCGTTTCTTTTAGTTGCTTCGATAAATAACATTTTCCATTACATTGCATTTCTGGTCGCTCTTTATTGATACAATATTCATCAATAATCTTCTCCTGAGTACTAATGAATACAGTAAAAGGAATTAATGATCGAAAACCAATTAAAAGCACGAACAATGCAATCAATAAACAATTGAAACTTTTGACAAATCTTATATGAAATGTCAACTTGATTAAATGTTAATGAGATAATAATTTGATAAATATGGGCTATTTATCAAATAGGAGGCTGAAGTTGTTGATCTAATTGATATTGAGTTTCGAAAGCTAATTCGAAAGTCGATATTTTTTCAATAGATTTTGTAAAGGTAGATGTATTAATTTCGAAGGTAGGTTGATAGATAAAATAATCAATTGTGCGTAAAGAAACTTGAATTTTATTGTCATCATTTTGTTCATCAGTAACAGTCTTGGAAATCTGTTCTTTCAGATAACAAACGCCATTACACAATAATTCTGGACGCTCTATATTAACACAATATTCTTTAGAAATCTTATCATAATTCACTAAATAGTCAATAACTGGTAGCAATGGTCTACAAGTTATTAGAACAACAGTTAGTATGAAAAGGTAAGATTTCAATTCCTTAAAATTTTTATAAAATTAGACAGTTTTTATTTATTTTGAAAATGAAGATTATCAGTTTTTTCAGAACTTGGATTCAAGTTCCTTTTTATTGAAATGATATTAATGAAATAATCTTAAAAGGTTTATATTTTTTAGATTGAGAAAGATATCGTAACTTTGAATTAATCATTTTAGGATCAATTTATGGCAAATTTTATCGACATCTATAGAAGAAACAACCAATCGTGGTTGTTTTTGTCGTTGGCATATTTGCATGATGATACTTTCTTAAGAAGCTCGAAAGAGTTTATCAACTAATCCCTGTTACGACTCGAGACAGGGAACCTTCTATTTTTTTTCAATTTTCAATTATTTTCAATTTTCTGTAAGGAGATTTGTATCAAATTTTAGCGAATTTTATTTTCGGTCATTTGATATTTGAGTCTTAGGAAATCTTCTTCGAATGATTGAAAGTTTAACTAAGAATTTATCAAAATGACAACAAATATTATTTTAACAACAGGATTATACGATTTAATTAAAGACCATTTAAGAAGAAAAAAAGTAACAGCAGAACAAGAAAATATCTTGACAAAAGAATTGCGTCATGCAGAGCAAATTTTGAGAAGAGATTTGGCGGATAATATTGTGACTGTTGGGAAAAAAGTAACAATAAAAGAATTAAATTCAAATCAAGAATATCAATTAAATTTTGTTAGCCCAGAAAAAGCAAAACCGAAAAAGAATCGCCATTCTATTTTAATGGACGAAGGTTTAGCAACAATTGGTTATAAAATTGGCGATGTAATTGAATGGCCAGCAAATGATGGTACAAAAAAATATGAAATTCTGAATGTAGAAGTAGTTTCATAATTTGTCCAAAAGCATAATAAAAAACCGAGCTTTTGCTCGGTTTTTTATTGGTATATTTTCTGAAAAAATATTTTAAACATCTAAATGTGAAGCAGTAATTTTCTGACCATAAAAAATTGTCGTATTTGCTTCAAAACTTTTCGCATCATCTGTCGTATAAAATGTAAGATGTCCATTTTTTGAACATTGTGTTTCTACTTCTGGATGGCGATGTAAATAGTCAGTTAATTTATTCGCGACCAATTCTCCTTGCGAAAGAATTGTTACATTTTCTGGTACATATTGCGAAATAACAGGAAGAAGAAGCGGATAATGTGTACAAGCCAATACAACTGTATCGATTTCGGATGATTGATCAAATAAGCGTTGAATATCTTTTTCTACAATATCGTGCGCAGCTTTGCTATCAATTTCATTATTCTCAACCAAAGGAACCCAAAGTGGACAAGCCAATTGAAAAACATCAATTGTTGAATGAAATTTGTTCATCTCAATTTTATACGATTCGGACAAAACAGTTCCTTGTGTAGCTAAAATTCCGACTTTGTTGTTCTTTGTGTATTCATTTATCGATTCTGTTGTTGGGCGTATAACACCCAAAACTCTTTTGCCTTCGGGTAAATCATTTTGCTGAATTGTTCGTAAAGCCTTTGCAGAAGCTGTATTGCAAGCAAGTATAACCAAGTTGCATCCCAAATCAAACAATTTAAAAACGCATTCTTTGGTGTATTCATAAACTGTCTCAAACGAGCGAATTCCATAAGGGCAACGAGCATTATCACCTAAATAGATATAATCGTATTGCGGAAGTTTTTTCTGTATTTCTTTGAAAACGGTTAATCCTCCATAACCAGAGTCAAAAACACCAATTGGTCCTTGCATATTCGCTTATATTTGAAGCACAAATTTACAAAATGTATTAAGATGTTAGCGTAATAATTTGGTATGAAAATTTACATATAATTAATAGAAATAATAAATTTTATAATCTATTCAACAATTGTTTGAATAAAATTATTTTCTTTTCTGCTTCCGTTTTTTATTTCGCCAAATTATAAAACCTGTAATAGGTAAACTTGCCACAATTATTGAAGAAGTAAAGGCTAATGTTTTACCAAATAAACCTAATATTTGTCCTGTATGGATATCGTACATTGAGTTTGCAAACTTTTTACCATTTGATAAATTCTCATTCATTAATTGAGAAACCTGAAATTGTTCCGAATCAAATTGATATTCGTCAACCGCATAATAGCGCAAACTTTTATGATACGATCTTACGGCTAAAGGATTTTTATCAGGAACTGGTAAATAAATCCAATACATAGAAGCTGTTGGACTATTTTTTAAACTATAAGCATATGCAGAATCAACAATAGTGTAATTGTCTTCTAACATTTTTTTAGGCTGATAGACATATCCTTTTTCTTCATTTGGAAATGATTTTCCAAGATTAACGATTTGCATATATGAATTGCGAAGAGGTTTGAAACTAAATGTAATACCTGATAAAGCGACAATAAATGCAATACTAAAAGCATAAAATCCCAGTACATTATGCAAATCATAATTTATACGTTTCCATTTTGCTTTGTATTTTATCGTTAACCCATTTTTAGCTTGTTTTCTCTTTTTGGGCCACCAAAGAATTAAACCGCTTATCATAATCATGATAAAAATAACAGTTGAAAAACCAATTATATTTTTTCCGATATCACCCAATAAAAGATTCATATGAATGTATTGTATCACCAAGAAAAAATCTTGTTTCATATTTTCTTGATGTAAAATTTTCCCTGAATATGGATTAATATACACAAAGTAAGATTCTTTTTTATCATCCATCGTCATCACAACCGTTGATCGATCTTTATCCATATACATCACTCGAAGCACAACATGTTTAGGATTTTTGTCTTGTACTTTATGGATAATTTCACTTGGTTTTATGAATGGTTGATGAACAATCTCGACTTTTCTATAATCAAAAAGAGCATCTTTTATTTCATCTTGAAAACAAAATATAGCTCCTGTTATTGCCACAATACAAACAATAATACCTGTAAATAACCCAAACCATTTGTGAAAGAAGAGAAAATATTTTTTCATTAATAAAGATTAATTTAGAATAAATAAAAATTATATTTGCAGCAAATATAATTTATTTAAAAACACACTATGAAAAAAAATATCATCTGTTTAACAATTTTATTGGGGAGTGCCTCGCTGTTATATGCCCAAACGAATGATAGTATATCCACAGATTTGAATGATGTTGTGGTAGTTGCTTCAAGAAAACCTACTAAAATATCTGATTTGGCAGGAACTGTTTGGGTGATCAATCAAGAACAAATTGCACAACAAGCTAAAAATGGTGTTCCATTAAAAGAAGCTTTAGCGATTATGATTCCAGGGATGGATGTTGGTTCGCAAGGAAGATCAAATTATGGTCAAAATATGCGTGGACGTTCAATGCTGGTGATGATAGATGGAGTTTCTTTAAACAGTATCCGTAACATAAGTCGTCAATTGGATGCAATAGATCCATTTAATATCGAAAGAGTTGAGGTTTTATCTGGTGCAAGCGCAATTTATGGCGGAAATGCGACAGGTGGTATTGTCAACATTGTGACGAAAAAAGCACTAAAAAATGGAATTAGTGGCGAAACAGAACTTGGTTTACGTACAGGTTTTTCAGGAAGTGATGATCACGATTGGCGCGTTGCTCAATCTATTGGTTACAAAAATGATAAATTTACGGGACGTTTGGCTGTTGCATTTCAACAAAATGGCGGAGCTTATGATGCAGATGGAGATCAAATATTTGCAGATATTTCGCAATTAGATTTACAATATAATCAATCTATTGATGTGTTGGCAACAGCAGGTTATAAATTCAATCCGAATCATCAAATCAATGGATCTGTGCAATATTATCGTTCCAAATATAGTGGAGATCGTAGTCTATATTTAGGTGAAAACATTAGTGTTTTAACCAAAGGAGATGCTTCTGTTTTGGAGATGCGTGATGGTTTTGATACGGATAAAAATCCAGGAACAGAGCGTGTAATGGGAACATTGAGTTATAATGGAACTAATATTTTAGGAGGGCAAGATGTGTATGTTCAATTTGCTTCTCGTGTTGAGAAATTAGGATTTTATCCATTCCCAGGTAATTTAACGTTGCCTTCTGGGACAAGTCCTTATATGTCGGCTTCTCAACAGGATACGTATTATTCGGGTCTAAAAGCTGTTTTGGTCAAAGATTGGGGAAAATTGAAATTAACATACGGTGCAGATGTTGATTTTGAAAAGTTTGAAGGTCAACAAAATGTATTTGATTCTCAGAAGTCATTATCAAGTGGAGGAATGATTAATCACACTGTTTTAACGATTGATCGTTATCCAACTAATCATTCTTCAAGTTTTGCTGGATATGCGCAAGCTGAATATAATATTTTACCCCAATTGAAAGTTTCAGGAGGAATTCGTTACCAAGATATTTCGATTAAGTTAGATGATTTTATTGGTTCTACTCAACAATTGCAAATCGCTAATGGTTATGGAAACAGTGCCGATAATATTCCAGGCGGAAAAAGTAGCTATAATATGACGATGCTAAATGCTGGTTTGTTATATAAAATTAATGAATTGAACCAAATTTGGACAACTTATTCACAAGGAGTTTCATTAGCTGATCCATCAAAATTTTATGGATATGGAAATTATAAATTTAATTCTGCAACCAATAATTGGGATTTAAGTTCGAGTGTGAATGTAAAAGATTCTCCTCTTTCTGGTGTGAAAACAGGACAATTTGAACTTGGTTATCGTTTCAGAACAAATAATGGATTTAAAGGACAAATCTCTGGATTTATCAGTAATTCCGACAAAAATATTGCTTTAAAACGTGATGGACTAAATCTTTGGGTAGAAGTGGTTGATCAAAAATTAAGAAATATTGGCGTAGAAGCAGAGGTTTCTTATACGAACGGAGGATTTTATGTTGGAGCAAATACATTGCTAATCAAATCTGAAGTGGAGAAAAATGGTGATTGGCAAAAACAAGATGTTTCAACTTCTGGACCTTCTAAATTTACAGCTTATGCAGGTTATGGATTTGATAATTGGAATTTTAGATTTCAAACTTTGCAAAGTTTCAAATACACAGATGGTTTGGAAAATGTGATCGATTCATACAATACATCAGATTTAATGGTTGCTTACAAATTACCTTTTGGTAAAATTAATTTAGGTGTTCAGAATATTTTTAATAGCGATTACCAAACAATTTGGAGTGCAAAATCACAAGTTTTGTATAGTGCATATAAAGTTCCAGAATTGTTTTATTACGCTGGACGTGGAAGAACTTTTAATCTAAGTTTTACATACAATTTTTAATTTATGAAAGCGAATCATTTGATTCGCTTTTTTATTTTAAGGGAATTAAACACCGAACTAAAAAATAAGATTAATGATTGCAGGAATGATTCGAAAGCCAATAAAGCAAAAAATCGTAGAATAGAATTGGTAAGGGCTTTTTCTTAATTTTTAAAGAATAGCTTTTTTTAATTTATTTTCTATAGAGGTTCTATAATTTTTACCAATTATTAATTTTATTCGATTTATCTAAAATCTCTTGAATTAACTTATTAAAATGATTCTCTAAACCAGTTACTGCGTCAGGATAATCGACTTCATTCTTTTTATTATAGATAGAATTTTTGTTTTTGCTTGTTGGATTCAATACAAGATAATAATAATCTCCTATGCTCGAATTCCACTTTCTTGCTTCAAAAGAAGGTCGATTAATTCGAATTTTATCATCTTTAAAGAGAATTGTAATCGAATAAGATAAGTCATATTCAATCTTTGACTTTCCTATTTGCATATAATTCATTTTTTGTTTTACAGTTAAAGCTTCTTGCTCATATCCATTTATTGTTATGCTTTCATTTTCGGCTAAACTCAATACTTTCTTTGGATCTTTGTACATACTCGATAAGGCTGACAACACAATTCTGTATAACTCATTTTTTTTGGTATTTGGTTTATCAATTACGATATAATCAGTTTTATCTTTAGATGAAACAAATCCATTTGATGTTAAAGTAAAATATTGCGCATAGCTAAATTGCGATAAACAAATAATTGTAAATAAAGTATATAAGATTTTCATATTTCATTCGTTTAAATACTAATTTAAGAAAAATGTCTCATTTTTGGAATGAATACTTAAAAATCAATGTGTTAAAGTTTATGAATATTGTTTACATAAAATATTTTTACTTCTTGTAAATAGAGGTGATTTAGCTATGTCATTCATCCTTCAAACTTCGTCAATCCATTTGTATAAATCGATTTCAGAAGAGATGTCAAAGGTTTTTCTTAATCTACTTTTTCTTGTTTGCACAGTTCTTATTGCAAGGTTGTTGTATTCTGTAATATCTTTTGTTGTAAAACCTAATTTGAGTAAAGAACAAAATTTGAATTCGTCCGGAGTAATTTCAGGATTAAGGGATAAAAGATTGGTATAGAAATTCGGAAAAACTAACTTAAATTTAGGGATATAAGCTATATCGTCTTTTACAGCTAGTTTTACGACTTCTTCTATCGCATAAATTTGAGTATCAGTTCTAAGTTTTCGCTTTAGTTCAATAATCATTTTTTCGCTTCGCATGGTTTGTTTGTATAAACGTGCTACTCTAAAATGTTTTGATAGAATAAAATATACGAAGCAAATAATTCCTATGAATGTTTCAATAAATGTAAAAATTCTTTGATTTCGTGTAAATGTTTTATGTTCGGAATCTTCGTTTGTAAAAATCCTAAAATCATAATAATGACTTATTATAAATAATATCAACGCAATAGTATAAATGATAATGTTTAATTTAACCGTATCTTTTTCGTTGAATATAAATAATGAAGCAATCAGAATTACAAAATAATACATTGACAGGTCGTTTCCAAATCCCTTTGTGGTGGAAAAAAAGAAAATAACAAAAAGTAAGAAGATGAGGTTAAGTAGCCAAGCTATAGGTTTAAACCAAATTTTAGTGAAGAAAAACACAATCATATAAATTGTTCCAATACCTATTAAGGCACTAAAGTAAATGGTATGGCCAAAGAATAAATCACGAATTCCATTTACATAAAACACGATACCTAAAGCGAAAGAAAATAAATTCATTTTTTGCGCTTATATAAGTTCTAATTCGTCTATTTGGGAGTGGATATGTCGATTTAAAATAAAATTCCAACTTTTCTTTATCATCATTCTGCAAAGATAATTATTTGTGAAGTTATGCAAAGTGTTGTAAATTAGTGATATAATAATAAAATACGTAATAAGTAAACTTTTTCTAAGAAGAAGTAACTTCTACCATTCTTATTCCTAAAATTTTAAGAAACATGTTAGAAAGACTTTAAAGTAAGTGTAATTTCTAATTAAGTTACAAATAAAATAGATAAAATATTTTAAATTAATATTACGTATGTATAAATATTGTTTTAATATAGCGTGATTATAAAAATATTTTATTCCAATTTGCTATAGAGTTTCTACTGATTTTAAAATGCTTTGCTAATTGAACATCATTTAAACAATGCTTTTTCTGAAAATTTAAAATTTCAATGATATCTGATTTTAAATAAGCATAATGTTTTCGGTCAATTTCAGATTTGTAACCAAATATTTTATTATTCAAACCCGTAGTGCATTTAGGT
>NZ_DLOC01000083.1:3870-30999 GCF_002478465.1 Empedobacter sp. UBA7494 | reverse complement strand
GTATTCAACAACATTTAATTCGTTATTAATAGCATCGTCAGGCTCATAATTTCCAGTTGTAGGATTGAACGAGAAATCCGATAAAACAGCCAATGCATTAATTAAACGAAAGTGTGTAGTACCAGCAGGAGCAGAAACCAATTCAGCAGGATTAAATGCTGCAACAATAAATTCCGCTTCGTTTCTATCAACGTTGTGTTCCACATCATAAGGCGCATTAAAAACACCATTAATCGAAAGCTTTTTGTCAAACTCAAAACCAATTAAATATTGGCGTTGAGTAGAAACTTCAACTTTTCGATAACCTCTGGCTTCTGTACCATCTTCCAAATTGATTTTCTTCATTACCGAAGTTAATCGACCTGTCACTTGACTATCTGCCATTTTACTCATGACTTGAGAAAGAGCGGTACGCAACGATTTTCCAGTTCTTGCACAACCACCAAACTCATTCATATTTTCACGAGTACGTTCAAACTCAGGCGCAGTTTTCACTTGCTGAGCTGTAGGACCACCAACTAAACCAGCATAAAAACCTGGTTGTCCCTTAATTTTAAAATGACGTACATCTCCAATCGTTCCGATGTACTTCATTAGTCCTTTTTGTCTTGCCATAACTTTAAATTTATTAGTTAAACATTTGAGAATAATACTATTACAAAGTTGAATAATTAAATTTGTATAGACAATATGTAACTAACTGCAATACAATGAAATACAGTGCTAAAGAACCTTGCTACCTGGAAACATTTTATAATGTATTGGAAATCAAAGATGCAGATACTTTGGTTGTGAAACACGCTTTTTCGAAACAAGAAAAAGAAATTCGATTATACGGAATAGATGCACCAGAAATCCGAAAGAATAGAAAATTAAAAATAGATGAAGAAAAAACGCATCTTCCTGCTAGTTTGTTGATCGAGTTAGGATGAGACGTAAGAAATTACCTAACTAACGTTTTGAGTGTTGGAGATAGAGTAACCATACTTACAGAAATAAAAAATGCCTACGATTTTTATCATAGGTAATTAGGTTATGTCATCCTGGAATCAGGCGAATGTTTGAATGAATTGTTGCTTCAAAATGGATATGCCAAAGCATCAAGAGGCTATTATTGTTCCAAATTAGCAGAATATCAGTTGATGAATCGTACTGCTCAGTTAAATAAAATCGGTTTATATGCTCGAATTTCGCATTTTTAAGTCTATATCAAATGTTAAAATTTCGTTTTTTATGGCTTAAAATCTATGCTCAACAAAGACTTAAAACATACTTTTTCAATTGTTGTACTTATGTTGTATCAAATGTTATAATATGAGTAACTAACCCAATAAAATCAACACTTTGCAAAGAAACTTTGGATATAGTTGAATTATCTGAAGAAAGCGTTAAGAAAATAGACAAAATTCAACGTTCTTATTTGATTGAATTGAAAGTTCCGTCAAATAAATTGCGCGAGCATGTCAAATTTGCAGTGGAGAAAGGAATTATTATCGATCATATTTTAATTAATAATGAAGAAATGACCTTTGAGAAATATGAGAATGAGTTGAAAAATGAAAACAATAAAGCAGTTAAAATTTCGCAACAAATCGAAAATAAAGTCAACAAAGCGTTGATAAATGATGCGATTTCTTATGCGACTATTGCATATCAATTATCAGAAGAACCACGAGTTGTAACGAATATTTTACCACAAACCGATCTGAAAGCGTATAGAGAAATCAACTTAGGATATGAGTTAAAACAAAGTTGGAAAGATGGAATGTATCATTTCAAATCAATTTTGATTATTTTCTGTCAATTTCTGCCAACTATTCTTTCGGTATTGTTTTTGTTTTTTAGTATCAAGTATGTTGTGAAAGTAGTGAAGAATAAAGAAACGAAACAAAAAATATAAGTAAATCTCTATTTGTCAAATGAATAAGAAAAAACTGATAATATTTAGGTTTTTGTATTGATTAGAAGTAAAAAAATACTATTTTTGCAATAGAAGCTAGAATAATTGAAATTCTCAGGAGATGGAAAAAATGGTGAAATTTAATGAACTTGAAAACAAAATTTTAAGTGTTTTAGGCCAACTTGGGAATTATAAAGATATATTGAAGGGCGCTGAAAACTCGATACAAGAATTGGAAAAATTGCAAAATGAAATCAATTCTCTAAAAGAAGAAAATGCCCGATTGAAAAATAAATTGAGAGATTCGCAAGCGAATAACTTAAATTTAAATGAGGAGGTAAAACGATTAAAAGTCGTTAATGCAATGAGCGGAAATCAGGAGTACAAACAAATGATGAAGCAAAGAATGAACAAATTAATAAAAGAAGTCGATACGTGCATCGCTCAAATTAAAACTAATAATTAATAAAAAGAATGTCAACTCAACGAATTGAGATAAAAATTGCTTCACGTTATTACCCAATGACGATTAATTCTGAAGAGGAAGAAATGTTACTTTCTTGTGCAGAAGAAATAAATGGTATTTTGAAACAATTTGAACAAAAGTACGCTGTTTCTGACAAACAAGACGCGCTTGCAATGGTGACAATTCAGTTAGCTTTACGCGAAGCAAAGCTGAAAAAGCAAGTGAAAGATAACGAAGAAATGACAACAGAACGCATTTCGAAGTTATTAGAATTGATTGATCAGTCAATCGCAAAATAAGAGAAGTTCTGACAGTTGTGAAACTGTCCACTAAACAATATTCCTACATTAGTTCTAGCTATTTTGGTTAACTCAACACTAGTTTTGTTACCGAGTGAACACCGTTCGGAAAGCGGGCCGCAACCTTTTAGGTTCATTTATTTGACAGCGGATACTTGACTGACGGACTAACTCAAATCCTGTTTACAGGAGTTAACTCAAAACATACTTTACTAATGTAGGTTTTTTTATATATAAACATTACATAATCTATGGACCCAATTATGACAATAATTATTGCAATTGTTACATTAATCATAGGTGCAGCGGTGGGATATTTCTTATCAAAAAAATCAGTTGATAAACAGAATCAAGAACTGATTGACGAAGCAACTCGCAAAGCACAAAATTTGATTAATGATGCTGAGAAAGATGGTGAAGCCATTAAAAAAGAGAAAATTTTTCAAGCCAAAGAAAAATTTTTAGAATTAAAATCTAAACACGAAGAAGTTGTTAATCAACGTGAAAGAAAAGTAGCTGATGCTGAGCTTAAAGTAAAAGAACGTGAAGAGAGAATCAAAACGGACTTAGTAGAAATTCAGAAACAAAAAGATCAGATTAAATCTGAGAAAGGAAATATACAAGCACGAACAGAAAAGCTTAATATTAAGCAAAAAGAAGTGGATACGATGCACAAAAAACAAGTAGAAATACTTGAAAAAATTTCGAATTATTCTGCTGATGAAGCACGTGCTGAATTGATTGAAGTCTTGAAAGACGAAGCAAGAACGAAAGCACAAGCTCATATCCAAGAAATTATGGAAGAGGCTGAATTAGATGCGAAAAATGAAGCGCGTAAAATTGTAATTTCTTCTATTCAACGAATCGGAACAGAGCAAGCGATAGAAAATGCAGTTTCTGTGTTTAACATTGAATCTGATGAAATCAAAGGACGTATCATTGGTCGTGAAGGACGTAATATTCGTGCAATAGAAGCTGCTACAGGAGTTGAAGTCATTGTTGATGATACGCCAGAAGCGATTATCCTTTCTTGTTTCGATCCTGTTCGTCGTGAAATTGCTCGTTTATCTTTACATCGTTTAGTAACAGACGGACGTATTCACCCAGCACGTATTGAGGAAGTTGTTGCGAAAACAACAAAACAAATCGAGGACGAAATCATCGAAGTTGGTAAGAAAACAATTTTAGATTTAGGAATCCACGGTTTACACAAAGATTTAGTTCGTATCGTTGGACGTATGAAATATCGTTCTTCTTATGGTCAAAACTTGTTACAACACTCTCGCGAGGTGGCAAATTTAGCAGGAACGTTGGCTGCGGAATTAGGATTGAATCCTAAGTTAGCGAAACGTGCAGGTTTATTACATGATATTGGTAAAGTGCCGGAGCAAGAATCTGAATTACCTCACGCAATTTTGGGTATGCAATGGGCAGAAAAATATGGAGAACATCCAGACGTAATTAATGCAATTGGAGCTCACCACGACGAAATAGAGATGACTTCTTTAATTTCGCCACTTATACAAGTTGCCGATGCAATTTCTGGTGCTCGTCCAGGTGCTCGTCGTCAGGTTGTGGAATCGTATATGCAACGTCTGAAAGATTTAGAAGCTACGGCTCTTAACTTTGATGGTGTAGAAAAAGCATACGCTATCCAAGCTGGTCGTGAGTTGCGTGTGATTGTAGAAAGTGATAAAGTTGATGACACAAAAGCAGCTGAATTATCGTTCTTAATTTCGGATAAAATTCAAAACGAAATGACTTATCCAGGTCAAGTTCGTGTAACTGTAATTCGTGAAACACGTGCAGTAAATATTGCAAGATAAAATTTAGAATTTATCATATTCTTTAGGCAAGTCTACAACAAGGCTTGCCTATTTTTTTGTTAAATTATAGAAAATTAATCCAAGTTATAGTTGTTATTTTGATAAAAATTATTAAATTATAACGAATAAAAATTCAAAAATAATTAATTAATAATCAAATAATTAACAACTTGTTGATAACCTTTTTAATTTTTAAGATTACAAAATTTTTAATTGTAAAATCTTATCTTAATTTTGAAAGAATCGATGAGTAATTGAAACGAAAATGTAACCCTATTGAGGTTCAAATTTCTAAATAAAATAAAAGAACCAACTTCATTTATTTTGATGAAAGAATTCGTTTTTACCAAAGTTTATTAATCTAAAAAGTCCAAAAAACTATGTCTATTTTTGATAAAAGGGTAAATTATAAACCATTTGAATATCCTGAAATTTTAACCTTTACAGAAGCAATCCAAAAAGCATATTGGGTACACGGAGAAGTAGATTTTACTTCAGATATCCAAGATTATCATGCTAATTTAGATGATGCGAAACGCGAAATTCACAAACGTTCTATTTTATCAATTGCGCAAGTAGAGGTAACGGTAAAAGGATTTTGGGGAGATTTGTATCATTATTTTCCAAAGCCAGAATTGAATGGATTAGGTGCTACTTTTGCAGAATGTGAGTTTAGACATAGTGAAGCGTATTCGCGTATTTTGGAGGTAAATGGTTATTTAGATGAGTTTAATGTAGCCTTGCAAAATCCAATTTTCAAAAGTTATAATACGTTTGTTGGAGAAATTATGCGTGACGAGAACAAATCAATTGTAGAGAAATTATTGTTTTTTGCATTGGTAATCGAAGATAGTTCGTTATTCTCGAAATTTGCAAATATTTTGGCATTTACACGTTTTGATGGTTTAATGAAAAATACAGCAAATATCATTGCTTGGACATCTACAGATGAGCAAATTCACGCAAATGCTGGGATTTATTTGATTAATAAAATTCGTGAAGAAGGTTTATTACCAGAGGAATTAGATCAAAATTGGGTAGAAACTGCTGTTCGTGGTTATATTGACCAAGAAAAAATGATGTTAGATTGGATTTTCGAGAAAGGAGAATTTGGTTATTACTCAAAAGCAGATTTATTAAACTATATGAAATACCGTATTGATGAAGCAATTGCTAAAATTGGATACAAAAAAATATTTCATATTTCCCAAGAACAGTATAAACCGATGGCTTGGTTTGAGGAAGAAGTTTTTGCGAGTAGTTTAGACGATTTTTTCGCAAAAAGACCAGTAGATTATACTAAACATGACAAAAGTATTTCGGCAGACGATTTATTTTAAACCGCCGAAACTTTTTATCAAAAACACAACTATAAATAAAATTATTTAACAATATCACATCATTATAAATTCTAAAGCTATGGACAATCCAATACCACACGATGACATTCAAAATATATTTTTTGACGGTGAAGCACCAAAATTATGGTGGAAAAACTCTGAATCTGAACAAATTTTGAATAGAGGTTATTTATTGAAAGGGGAAACAGTTGAAGGAGCTATAGATCGTATCACAGCTGCGGCTGCAAAACGTTTATACAAACCAGAATTGCAAGAATCTTTCAAAGAAATGATAGAAAGAGGTTGGATGAGTTTATCATCTCCAATTTGGGCAAATATGGGAACAGAGCGTGGTTTACCAATTTCTTGTTTCAATGTTCATATTCCAGATAGTATTGAAGGAATTACGCATAAATTAGGAGAAGTTATTATGCAAACTAAAATCGGTGGTGGTACTTCTGGTTATTTTGGTGAATTGCGTGAGCGTGGAGCGGCGATTACAGATAACGGAAAAAGTAGTGGAGCTGTTTCGTTTATGGAATTGTTCAATTCTGCGATGAATGTGGTTTCTCAAGGTTCTACACGTCGTGGAGCTTTTGCGGCTTATTTGGATATTGACCATGATGATATCGAAGAATTCTTGAAAATTAAATCGATAGGAAGTTCAATTCAGAATTTATTTTATGGTGTTTGTGTACCAGATTATTGGATGCAAGAAATGATTGATGGAGATGCGGATAAACGTCAAATTTGGGCGAAAGTTTTAGAGTCTCGTCAAGAAAAAGGATTACCATATTTATTCTTTACAGATAACGTAAATAAAAATAAACCACAGGTTTACAAAGATTTAGGAATGTCAATTAATGCTTCTAATCTTTGTTCAGAAATTATGTTGCCTTCATCTGCTGATGAATCATTTATTTGTTGTTTATCTTCTATGAACTTAGAGTTATACGATGAATGGAAAGATACTGAGGCAGTACGTTTAGCAATTTTCTTTTTAGATGCAGTTTTACAAGAATTCATCGAAAAAACAGAAGGAAATCATTATTTAGCATCAGCTAATCGTTTTGCAAAACGTCACCGTGCTTTAGGTTTAGGTGTATTAGGGTGGCACTCTTATTTACAACGCAACATGATACCTTTCGAAGGAATGGAAGCGAAATTACGTACAACAGAAATTTTCAAGCATATTCAATCTAAAGCAGATAAAGCTTCGGAAGAATTAGCTCGTATTTATGGTGAACCAGAAGTTTTAAAAGGTTACGGACGTCGTAATACAACAACTTGTGCAATTGCACCAACTACGTCTTCTTCTGCGATTTTAGGACAAACTTCTCCAGGAATTGAACCGTTTGCTTCAAATTATTACAAAGCAGGTTTATCGAAAGGAAACTTTATGCGTAAGAATAAATATTTGACTAAATTATTACAAGAAAAAGGAATCGATAACGAAGATATTTGGCGCGAAATCATGTTGAATGGTGGCTCTGTGCAACATTTAGAACAATTGACAAAAGAGGAAAAAGATGTGTTCAAAACATTCAAAGAAATTTCTCAATTAGAAATTGTTCAACAAGCAGCGATTCGTCAAAAATATGTAGATCAATCGCAGTCATTAAACCTAAATATTCCACCAGATTTACCTGTGAAAGAAGTTAACCGTTTGATGATCGAAGCTTGGCAATTAGGTGTAAAAACATTGTACTATCAGCGTTCACAATCAGTTTCTAAGGAATTAGTTGCAAACTTAGTTTCTTGTTCTTCTTGTGAAGCTTAATAGGAAATGATATATTTTATTACAAATAGAAAATCCGCTCATTGAGCGGATTTTTAGATTTTATGAATTTTTTAGATTTAGTTATTATTGAACAAAAATTTACTGATTTAAAGTCGTTGAAAAGAACGGCTTTATTAATTAATATTATTGGATGCATTTTCGGTTTGAGTACATTAGTTTTTCAGTTTTTTAATGAAATTTTAATTTATTTATCTTTTGTTTATCCTATTTTTTGCATCATTTTAGTTAGATATTATCGAGGTTTGATCTCAATTGAGCCTGAAATTAGACCAAATCTTCCAACAATTTCTATAGGTTTTATGTTATCTTGTTTTGGATTAATCATTAGAACCGCTATGGATTACAATGTCTTAGATTATAAAAATGTATGGGTTCCTTCGAGTGTTATAGCGTTATTAATCTTAATAATCTATTATTTTAATCAATTTAAAATATTGATTTACAACAAGAAAAATTTTGTTTATAATGTTTTTATCATAATATTAATTGAAGTATTTTCTATTTATTCTGTTATATTCATTAATTGTAAGTATGATCAATCTACTCCTCAAATTTATGAAACTCAGATTTTGAAAAAAATTAAGAAAAATAGTAAAGGAGGTAGTAGTTATTATTTAATAATTGAAGATTGGAACAATACATTTATAGAAAAAGAGATAAAAGTAGATTATAAAAAGTATTACTCAAGTTTTGAAGGAGAAAAGCTTAAAGTAGCAGAAAGACGAGGAAGATTTGATATACCTTGGTCTTATTTTATAGAGTAATTAGTAAGCTATTTTAATAAAGTTATTGATTTATCAATAAAAATAGTGCATTTTACTTTTGTTTTTCCATTTAGCTTAACTTTCATATAATCAAGTGTAAATTATTCTAACCAAGATAAGACTCTATTTTATCAGATTATTAACTGTCAAGCCAATCATCAATTGATCTGTGTGTGATGTTTTTTGACTCTGTAGCATATAACCAGCTTCTAAACTAAAAGTTGGCGAAATAACGTAACCAAAGCTTAAACCAAGTCGATTTCTATCAAACGTTTTATCTTTTACAGCTTGTAGAAAAATCTCATCATACGCTTTCAAATACCACGTATTTTCGATTAATTTGGCATTATTCAGCGGAACGGTTGCAGTCAATTGATAACGAAATCTAAATTGTGTATTATTTTCTAAAAAGCGTTCTTCGACACGAAAGCGATGCGCAAAATTAAAACGTTGTAAAGCTTGTTTTGTATTGAATTGTTGATACAAACGATGTTCGTGACTATGAGCATAATCATCTGTAGCAGTAGGAGTTCTGTTTTGAATGTAGGCGTAACCAGCTAAAATTGTATTGTTACTTTCTGTTAAGTTGTAACCAATTCCTCCTCGAATCAAAAGTTGTTGTAATTGATCTAAATCTTCGTACGAACGATATTGTATATCCGACTGAAAATTAAAATCTTTATTGATTTTATGATTGATATTTAAGGCATTCCAAGTCCTGAAATCACTTTCTTGCGCTTGTACCCCGAAGCTGGTTAAAACAATAAAACTGGCTAATATTTTCTTCATTCATTCAATTTAATCGAAAATAAAAAAAGACACGAAAACGATTCGTGTCTTTTGTCAGTATATTTAAAATTTATTTGGTAGTCTCTTTAACTTTTGGTAAAATATCTTTCCCAAAAATTTCGATAGATTTCATCATATCCAAATGATTTGGTGCTCCAACATCCATGTGAGCAGAAAAACGAGTTAAACCAAACATTTCTTGATATTTCAAAATACGATCAACCGCTAAAGAAGCATCTCCAACAATCAAATGTCCATTTGTAGAACGTCCATAGTCAAACTGTGGTTTTGTATATTTTGGCCAACCTCTACTTGCTCCAATTCTATTCATTTGTGCACCATAAATTGGAAAATATTCTTCAGCAATTTTTTCGCTATCTTCTCCAAAAAAAGAGTGCATATGAACGCCAATTTGCATCATTTTAATAGCATGACCATTTTCGATATAAACTTGTTTATAAATTTCGAACAGATAGTTAAAATCGGCTGGATTGCCTCCAATAATCGCGAAAATAATAGGTAAACCTAATGTTGCAGCACGTACAATTGATGATTCTGTTCCGCCAACAGCAATCCAAATAGGTAGTTTTTCTTGCACAGGTTTTGGATAAACACTTTGATTAATAATTGGCATTCTAAAATTTCCGCGCCAATTGATTACTTCGTTTTTATTTAAATCTAAAAGTAAACGAAGTTTTTCATCAAAAAGAGCATCGTAATCGTTTAAATCATAACCAAAAAGAGGAAAAGATTCGATGAATGAACCGCGTCCAGCCATAATTTCAGCACGACCATTCGATAAATTGTCAACAATAGCAAAATCTTGATACAACTTTACGGGATCTGTAGAACTGATGACAGAAACGGCACTTCCTAACTTAATATTTTTTGTAACTGTAGACAAAGCAGCCAAAATAATTTCTGGAGAAGAAACTGCGTAATCAGGACGATGATGTTCTCCAATTCCAAAGAAATCTAATCCAATTTCGTCCATCAATTTTACTTCTTCTATAATCTCACTCATACGTTGTTGAGGAGTTTGCGTATAACCAGTTTTAGGATCAATATGTAGATCGCCAAACATTCCTATTCCTAATTCCATACTATTTTAGATTTAGTCAAATTTATGTATTGAATTTTAGATTTAAATTGATGTAGGATAGGAAAGAAAAAAGAGTTCATTCAAATTTAATAGAATGAACTCTTTTTTCTTATTTTTAAACGGGTTTTTATCCGTGTATCGCTTCTTTATTTCCGTAAGATTGAATCAAATTTCCTTCAAAATCCAACCATTCTTTCCAACGTTTGTCCACATCAACATCAGTGGAAAGTTTTCGAGCAAAATTTAAGAAAGTAGTATAATGATTTGCTTCCGAAACCATCAAATCATAGTAAAATTTTGCTAATTCTTCGTCATTAATATTTTGTGATAATGTTCTGAAACGTTCACAACTTCTAGCTTCAATCATCGCTGCGAATAATAAACGATCCACAAAAGCCATATTACGAGAACCATCTTTTTTACAAAATTTCATCAACTGACCAACGTAATCATCTTTACGCTCGCGACCTAATTTGTATCCACGACGCTCGATAATTTCTACAACCATTTTGAAATGTTGCATTTCTTCGATGGCAATATCTGACATTTCTTGAATAAATTCGTCATGTTCAGAATTATACGCAATCATTGTAATCGCATTTGTTGCCGCTTTTTGCTCACACCACGCATGGTCTGTTAAAATTTCTTCTAAATTTCTTTCCGCAATATCAGCCCAACGTGGGTCTGTCAAAAGTTTTAATCCAAGCATTTTTCGAAAAATATTAAGTCCAAATTTACGAAATTATATTGTTTAAAGATTGAATGTGAAAAATCGTTTTCTAAATGGTTTTCTTTTCAATCATTTCTAACATCACATCCGAAGCATGTTTAAAAGTTGGAGCTTGCTCTGTTAAACTTGCAGCATTCTTTTTATTGACTTTAAAAATTAAATCTTTCTCAATTGTAAATAATAAAGCGTTTGTAAATGGATTTTTGATGTAAGAACTCAAAATTAAAAAAGTCTGTTCAACACTATGAAATTGCTCAACTTCTTCGGTTTTATAACGAAATGTGAAGGCAAAATTGTACTCATTATTTTCTAAAAGATGTAAACGAACAAAAATATTTTTAAGATCAGTATCTCCAATAGTTTTGGCCATTGTCAATTTTGCAAAAGTTCCTTCTTTGATACTTGATTTTACTTGCTCGAAAAATTCTTCAAAAACAGTTTGATAAGACATTTTATATAATTTTAGCTGCAAATTTACATTAAAATAAGCCAAATTGTGTGTATAATATTTAATCTTCCAATTAAGAAACAGAAAGTGTAATTTTGTGGGATGAAAAAACTTTTAATCATTGGTCAAGTTTGGCCAGAACCAACTTCTTCTGCGGCAGGAACTCGAATGATTCAGTTAATCGATTGTTTCAAAAAAACTGAATTTGAGATAACTTTTGCGTGTGCTGCTTCAAAATCTGATTATAGTTTTGATTTGATTTCGAAAGGAATAAAAGAAGTTGAAATTCAGTTAAATGATGATAGTTTTGATGATTTTGTAAGAGAATTAAATCCTGAAATTGTTCTTTTTGATCGTTTTATGATTGAAGAACAATATGGTTGGCGCGTTTCGAAAGAATGTCCAAATGCATTGAAAATTTTGGACACAGAAGATTTACATTTTCTACGAAATGCGCGACAAGAAGCAGCTAAAAAAGGAATAGAATTTACAGAAGATTTATTGTTTTCTGATTTAGCAAAACGAGAAATAGCTTCTATTTTACGCTGTGATTTATCGTTGATGATTTCGAAAAAGGAAATGGATATTCTTCAAAATCAATTTAAAATTGATGAAAAAATCTTGTATTATTTACCTTTTTTAGAAAATGAAATTACAAATGAAAAAATCAATTCTTGGAAAAATTTTGAAGAAAGAGAACATTTTATGTTTATCGGAAATTTTATTCATGAACCTAATTTTAATTGTGTTCAGACCTTAAAAAAAGAAATTTGGCCAATTTTGAGAAAGAAACTTCCGAAAGCTGAATTACATATTTATGGCGCTTATGCAACGCAAAAAGTTTTGCAATTGAATAATCCTTCCGAACGTTTTTTGATCAAAAGTAGAGCAGAAAATGCGCAAGAAACGATGTCAAATTACAAAATTTTGTTGGCTCCGATTAATTTTGGTGCAGGTGTAAAAGGAAAATTTGTTGATGCAATGCAAACTGGAACGCCTTCGGTTACGACTACGATTGGAGCAGAAGCAATGAAAGATGATTTTGATTGGAATGGTTTTGTAGAAGATGATTTTGAAGCGTTTGTGGAGAAAGCTATTTTGCTTTACAATAATGAGAAAGAGTGGGAAATTGCTCAACAAAATGGAATCAAAATTCTGAACGAAAATTACATTAAAACTAAATTTGAAGCTGACTTTTTAGAGAAAGTTAAATCGATTGAAGAAAATTTAATCCAACATCGAAATCTAAATTTTATTGGTCAAATTTTGCAACATCATCATCATCAAAGTACAAAATATATGTCACTTTGGATAGAACAAAAAAACAAAAACCTTCCGAAATAGGAAGGTTTTTTATGATTTTTAAAAAGGTAAATCGATATTATTGATAATGTAATCTGTATATTCTTTTGAATTTTTTAAGAAATCGTCACTACCAAAATTGACTACTTGATAGATGAAATTTTTTGTCTTAAAAATATTGATTTGTAGATAAACATTAGACTCTAATTCTTCATTGTAATAACTAATTTGTTTTTGAAAAGTTTCTTTTCCTTTATTTGTTTTAAATTGTTTTGTATTTAAAGATTTAAACTTAGGATTACTAGAATAATTTGAAACCGTTATATCCATGTAAGAAGCTAAATCATCAGAAATATTACCTAGTTTTAATTCATCAATATTTTCAGTAATGATAAAACCATAAGCTGTACTGTCATTATTTTCCCATTGTACTATAGAAAAATCATTTGTACCAATTGTTCGCTGATATCCAGCTGGTAAATTTACAGAGAAAGCTTCAGAGCCAATTATTGTTGACTGCGCATTTGTATTGTTCATAAGACATAACATTAGCGTAAAAGCCAATAAAATTTTCTTCATATAAAGTATTGTTTTTTTTTAAAAAAAATTTAAAGTTTTATTCTACTTTGAAGCTATTTACAATTTTGACAAAATCGCTTTTCATTATTTTTTGATTTTCGAAACTGCAATATTGTAAAATCTGATAGACAAATTCTTTCGTTTCGATTACAGTTTGTAGGAAATAAATATGACCAGATTCGGGATCATTTGTTTCAAATTCGGTATAGGCATAATTGAATCCCTGTTCGTAGGCAACATAAGGTTTTTTGATGTAATTAAACCCTTTTTGTGTTTTATATGGCTCGATAGAATTTAGCGTATAATCAATCATATCTAAATTAGAATCTGCTAATTTTAATTCATCTTTGTGTTCAAAAATCACAAAACCATACGAATTTGGCTTTGGAGCAAGACTTTCAAACTGAATAGTTGCATAATCATTTAACCCAACTGTACGCTGAAAATCTTTCGGAATAGTTAACGCAAACGATTCAGCTCCATGTATTTTCTGTTGAGCAAAAGCGGTAATACATGTAAAAAGAGTAGCGATGAATAACAATTTTTTCATTGGATGAATTTAGATGACGAATATAAAAAAAGCCTTGTTTATCACAAGGCTATAACGTTATTTTTTAAAATAAATTGTTTATTTCGTTGAACAAGAATTATTTCCTGATTGACAAGGCGAAGTTCCTTCTACAATTTTTACACCTTCAACTTCTTTTATTTTACCAAAACCTCCAGCAACGTCAATCAAATTTTCGTAACCGCGAGCGCGTAAAATTGAAGTGAAAATCATCGATCGATAACCTCCTGCACAATGTACTAAATAGGTTTCTTCAGGATCGATTAATTTCATAGATTCATTTATGAAATCTAAAGGAGCTGTAATTGCACCTTCTACGTGAGAAGTTTCGTATTCACCTGGCTTACGAACGTCCAAAATTTTTAATTCAGTTTCATCAACTAACTCTACAAACTCTTCTGGAGAAACCGAAACAATTTCATCGAAATCTTTTTCAGCCTCAACCCAAGCTTGGAAACCATTGTTCAAAAATCCGATTACATTGTCATATCCGACACGAGCCAAACGTGTTACCGCTTCCTCTTCTTCACCAATTTCTGCAATTAACAAAATTGGTTGTTTGATATCTGTAATTAATGTACCAACCCATGGTGCAAAATTTCCTCTAATTCCGATATTGATAGAATTTGGAATAAATCCTGCTGCGAAAGTTTGCGGATCGCGAACATCTAAAATTAAAGCATTTGTATCTTCCGCAACTTGAATAAATTCGTCTGGAGATAAAGCTTTGTTCGCACGTTCTTTCACAACATCCAAAGATTCGACACCTAATTTATTCATCATCACATTTTCTGGAAAATAGAATGGAGGAGGCATTAATCCTGAAGTTAATTCAGTAATAAATTCTTCTTTTGTCATAGTAGGATTCAAAGCATAATTCATTTGTTTTTGATTTCCTAATGTGTCAAAAGTTTCTTTACTCATATTTTTTCCACAAGCAGAACCCGCTCCATGTGCAGGATATACGATAATATCGTCAGCCAAAGGCATAATTTTGTTTCGTAAAGAATCAAATAAATAACCAGCTAATTTTTCTTGCGTTAAATCTGTATTTAATTTTTGAGCTAAATCTGGACGACCAACATCACCAATAAATAAAGTATCTCCTGTAAAAATTGCATAATCTTTACCGTTTTCATCTTTCAACAAATACGTTGTACTCTCCATTGTATGACCTGGCGTGTGTAAAGCTGTAATAGTTATATTTCCTAAAGAAAAAACTTCGCCATCAGTTGCGATATGTGCATCAAAATTTGGTTCTGCAGTTGGACCATAAATAATTGTAGCACCAGTTTTTTGAGCTAAATCTACATGTCCAGAAACGAAGTCTGCATGAAAATGCGTTTCGAAAATGTATTTGATTTTTGCATTGTCTTTTGTCGCTTGATCGATATAAGATTGTGTTTCTCTCAATGGATCAATAATTGCAACTTCACCATTGCTTTCTATATAATAAGCACCTTGCGCAAGACATCCGGTGTAAATTTGTTCAATTTTCATAAGAATGATTTAGTGTGTAAAAATACAAATATTTAAATTTAGAATTTTCCTCTGATGGATGAATTCTGATACTTTTCTTCTATTTAAACTCAAATAAGATTGATAGTTAGCCTAAAATTTATGAATGAAATCATAGGTTATTTGGCAATCTTTTTTAGATTAATAAATAATTCAGTTTTTGCTCTTGGCGGAATAGAATTGTAACAATTTTCCATGACTTTGAAATCAAAATAATCGTTGAAATACGTCTGATATTCAGTTTTATTACCTCCAAAAGGTGGCGTGTCATTTTTGAATTCTCTGTTAAATAATACACCAACTAATTTTCCGTTTTCGGCTAATAGTTCATTCATTTTGATGCTATAATTTTGACGTAATTTTGGATCTAACGCACAGAAAAAAGTTTGCTCTAAAATCAAATCAAACTCACCATCTAACTCAAAAAAATCTTGATGAAGAACTTTGATATTGGGATTATGTTTAAATTTTTCTTTGATTTTTTCAACTACAATTTCCGAAATATCAATCAATGTAATATTTGTAAAACCTTGTTCCAAAAGGTATTCTGCTTCGTAAGCATTTCCACAACCAGGAATCAAAATACGGATATTTTTATCTTCTAATTGATCGATATACTCTTTTAGCGGAGTAGAAGGAGCTTTTAAATCCCAACCAGTTTGATTTGTGGTGTATTTATCGTTCCAAAAGTTTTCGTTCAGTTCCATACTTTAAATTATTGAATTATAAATTCTTCGATGAACATAAAAATAGCCATTAAAATAATAAAGATAGCAAATGTTCGCTTTAGAAATTGTACTGGTAAAAATTTGTTGATGTAGGTTCCGACAAGAATTCCAACCATAGAAATTCCAATGAAAACACTCAAGAAACTCCAATCAATCTTGATGTGTAAAGCATCACCAATAAAAAATCCGATAAGTGAATTGATGGCAATAATTACCAATGAAGTTGCCGAAGCTCTTTTCATATCTAGTTTTGCAACCATCATCAATGCCGGAACAATCAAAAAACCACCACCAGCACCAACCATTCCTGTTAAACTTCCGATAAGAAATCCTTGAATTAATAAAACAGGATTTAGCTTATCATTTTTCTGATCAATTTGCTCTTCTTTCTTACCTTTTAACATAGAAATAGCTGCGAAAACCATCAGAATAGCGAATAAACCAAACATTGCCATTCGACGTGTGACGATAAAATCGCCTATAGAAAATAAATTACTTGGTAGGGCAGGAATTAAAAATGCGCGAACCAATGTAATTCCAACAACAGCTGGTAATCCAAATTGAAAAACGACTTTCCAGTCAACCATTTTTTGCGAAGCTTGCTTTATTCCTCCAATCAATCCTGTCGATCCAACGATGCATAATGAATAAGCAGTAGCAATTTTTTCGTCGAAATGAAAAATATACGCTAAAATAGGAACGGCTAAAATAGATCCACCACCACCAAGAACTCCCATAATTAGACCGATGAAGAAGGCGCCTACAAAACCAAAAAACTCTATAAAATCC
Organism: Empedobacter sp. UBA7494; assembly: GCF_002478465.1. Lineage (NCBI taxonomy): Bacteria > Pseudomonadati > Bacteroidota > Flavobacteriia > Flavobacteriales > Weeksellaceae > Empedobacter > Empedobacter sp. UBA7494. Next base: position 14,050 of record NZ_DLOC01000083.1, on the reverse strand, counting down.
ATTTTTTTTCTCTCGATTTATACAAATCTATAGCAAATACAACAACAATTACTATAGGTATATTATGAAATATTGTTGTAAATTAATACAAATGCCTACTAAATCAATAGACGTATATTATTTTACTTTTTTTAATTATTATGCAAATTTGGTGTAACATTTTCAAAAAAACTGCTACTAATGTTACATAAGCATAATAGATAAAAACTTAAAAAATACTAAATGAAGAAAATTTTTATGTCTATCTTATTTGCAGGATCAGCATTATTTGGTCAGCAAATAAAATTTGATGAGTATACTCTAGCAAACGGATTGCATGTTATCCTTCATCAAGATAATTCTGCTCCAGTTATTACAACAGGTGTTATGTATCACGTAGGTTCGAAAGATGAGCAAGTTGGTAAAACAGGTTTTGCACACTTTTTTGAGCATTTATTATTTGAAGGAACAGAGAATATTAAGAGAGGTGAATGGTTCAAAATTGTTTCTTCTCATGGAGGTTCTAACAATGCGAATACAACAACGGACAGAACATATTATTACGAAACTTTTCCATCAAATAATTTAGAATTAGGATTATGGATGGAATCTGATCGTTTGCGTCAACCAATCATCAATCAAATTGGCGTCGATACACAAAAAGAAGTTGTAAAAGAAGAAAAACGTTCTCGTTTAGACAATCAACCTTATGGTAAATTTTCGTACGGAGAAGCGGTTAATCCTCATGTTTTCAAAAAACATCCTTACCGTTGGAGTGTAATTGGTTCTTTTGAGGATTTGAGTAATGCAAAATTAGACGATTTCAAACACTTTAGTCAAACTTTTTATGTGCCAAATAATGCTGTATTAGTTGTTGCGGGTGATTTTAATAAAGACGAAGCAAAGAAATTAATTGAGAAATATTTTGGTGTAATTCCAAGAGGAAAAGATGTTGTGAAAACTGTTGTGAAGGAAGATCCAATTACATCAGAAATTCGTGGAACAGAATATGATGCAAATATTCAGATTCCTTTATTGGCGATTAATTATCGTACGCCAGATAACAAATCAAAAGATGCTTATGCATTAGAAATGTTATCAAGCTATTTAACAGGTGGAAAATCATCAGTTTTATATAAAAAATATGTTGACGAGAAAAAAGAAGCATTACAAATATTTGCTTTCAATCGTCAAATGGAAGATTACGGAATTTATTCAATCGGAATTTTACCTCAAGGAGAAGTTTCTTTGGATAAATTAGAAGGAGATTTACAACAAGATATAGAAAAAGTTCAAACAAATTTGATTTCTGAAGAAGATTACCAAAAAATCTTAAATGGAATTGAAAATAGTTTTGTGGCTTCAAAATCGGGTGTTCAAAACATTGCACATGCTTTAGCGGATGCTTATATGTTGGGTGGAGATACAAATAAAATCAACGAAGAATTGAAGGTTTATCAATCTGTAACAAGAGAAGATATTCGCAATGTTGCTAAAAAGTATCTAAACAAAAACCAACGTGTAATTATTCATTATTTACCAGAATCTAAAAAAGCTGCAAAATAAAAAACAACCGAATTATGAAAACAAAAATATTATCTCTTGCAATCGCTTTTATGGCAGTTAGCTTAAATGCGCAAGTGGCGATTCCAATGCCAAAACCAGGTCCAGCACCGACGGTTAATTTAGGAAAATCGAACGAATTCAAATTAAAAAATGGTTTAACAGTTATCGTTGTTGAAAATCATAAATTACCACGAGTTTCTGCTACATTAACAATCGATAATCCTCCATTTGCATTAGGTGCAAAAAAAGGAGCAGAGTCTTTGTTGGGCGAAATGTTGGGAACAGGAACAAAAACAAAATCTAAAGATGATTTCAATAAACGTATTGAGTTTTTAGGAGCTCGCGTTAATTTTTGGGAAGAAGGAGCTTCTGCAAGTTCTTTAACTAAGTATTTCAACGAGATTTTTGGTTATATGGCAGATGGAGCTATGAATCCAAACTTTACTGAAAGTGAATTTGCTGATGTTAAAAAACGTTACATCGAAGGTTTAAAGTCGAATGAAAAATCTGTAGAAGCAGCAGCATCTCGCGTTTCGAATATATTAGTTTATGGAAAAAATAATCCTTTCTCAGAATTTGATACACCAGCCCAAATTGAGAAAATTACATTGCAAGATGTGAAGGATTACTACAATACCTACTACAAACCAAACAATGCTTATTTGATTGTTGTTGGAGATATTTCGACAAAAGATGTAAAAGCATTGGCGGAGAAAAACTTTGATTCTTGGCAAACAGGAAAATTAAATATTCCAGCATTTCCAAAAGTAGAAGAAGTTACAAAAACGGAATTAAATGCGATTAATATGCCTAACGCAGTGCAATCTGTGGTCTCAGTTTCGTATCCAGTTCAGTTGACAAAGAAAGATCCAGATTATTATGCAGCGTTAATTGCGTCGTCTATTTTGGGAGGCGATTTTAATTCGAAATTGAATATGAATCTTCGTGAAGCGCATGGTTGGACATATGGTGCACGTGGTGGAGTTTCTGATTCTCGTTACATTGGACGTTTCAATACTAATGCAACTGTTCGTAACGAAGTGACGGATTCTGCTATCGTTGAGACGATGAAAGAAATTAAAGGAATGACGTTAAACAAAATTGATCAACAAACGTTGAATGATGTAAAAGCAAAATTCTTAGGAAACTTTATCTTGACTTTAGAAAGTCCTTCTACGGTTGCTAACCAAGCTTTAATGAAAAAGACAAATCAATTATCAGATAGTTTTTATGCAGATTACATCAAAAATATTAATGCTGTAACAATTGATGATGTATTACGCGTTTCGAAAAAATATTTCCGTCCAGATCAAGCAAAAATCAATGTAACAGGGAAATTAGAGCAAATTGCTCCAGCTTTAGAAAAGCTAGGTTACTCAGTTAATTACTACGATTCTTTCGGAAATAAAACTGATAAACCAACTTCTGGTGCAAAAACTACAACTGTTTCAGTTGCTCAAATTACAGATAATTTTTTCAAAGCTATTGGTGGTACGGACAAAGTGAAAGCTGTAAAATCGATTGCTCAAAAAGGAAAAATTGAGATGATGGGAATGTCTGGAACTTATACAAAAAAGGATTTAGCTCCAAACAAGTCTATTACGGTTATGAGTATAGGTGGAATGAATGTTACACAAGCTTTTGATGGTGAAAAAGGATTTGTTATACAAGGACAAAAATTTGACTTACCAGCTGAATTGACAGCACCTTTAAAGAAAACAAATTCTTTGTTTGTACCATTATCAGAAGGTTATAAAACGGCTAAAGTAGAAGGAATCGTTTCTGAAAACGGAGTTGAATATTACAAAGTTGTTGCTGCTGATATTTCTCGTACAGATTATTATGATGTAAAAACTGGCTTGTTAATGAAGTCTGAACAAAAAATGAAATCTCCACAAGGAGAAATGGTTGCGACGACGATAAACAAAGAATATAAAACTTTTGAAGGTATTTTAATGCCAACAGAAATTTTAACAGAAGCTGGACCTCAAACAGCTAAAATAGTAATTGAATCAGTAGAAATTAATAAAAACGTTTCTGACGCTGATTTTAAATAAAACAATTCTTTTAAATATTTTTCAAATTAAAAAGGTAATCCGAGTTTTTGGATTACCTTTTTTTAGTTTTATAAAATATAAGCTTCTTCTAAGAATCTATTTTGTATCATTAATAATATAGATTTCTTTAACGTCTAAGTTTTAAAAATTATATTTAATGATTATTAAAACCAAAATAAAAAAAGCTCACCTTTCGATGAGCTTTTAACATTTATAATATTCAAAGAAATTAATCTTTTGATTTTACATGGTAAACTTTGTTTTGGAAATACCAAGCTGCAATAGATAAAACTAACATTGCGACTGCTGTTGCAGGAACCCAAAATGGAATTGGAATTGGATCTCCGGCTGCGTATGAATGTAATCCAGATAAGTAATAGTTAACGCCAAAATACGTCATAATTACTGTCCAAACGGCCCACATTGCAGCGATGTTGAAAGTTAATTTTCCTCTTAATCCTGGAACTAAACGCATGTGTAAAACGACTGCATAAACAATTACTGAAACGAAAGCCCAAGTTTCTTTTGGATCCCAAGACCAGTAACGTCCCCAAGATTCGTTTGCCCACATACCTCCTAAGAATGTACCAACAGTAAGTAAGAAAATACCAATTGTTAATGACATTTCAGAAACGTAAGTCATTTCTTTTAGCGAAATTTCAATCTTTTTATTTGGCTTAATCATCATGATAATTAATGAGAAAACTCCTAAAACAGCACTTAATCCGAAGAAACCATAAGATGAAACGATAATCGCAACGTGTACAATTAACCAATACGATTTTAGTACAGGTACTAATGGTGTAATTTGTGGATCTAACATAGAACCTCCGTGCGCAAATCCCATCATAATTACAGCAACCATAGCTCCTGTTGTTGGAATAAATGCGTTTCGGTTTTTGTATAATAACAATCCAGCTAAAACACTAATCCATGAAATAAATACAATGGCTTCGTAACCGTTAGACCAAGGTGCGTGTCCAGTTAAATACCAACGAACACCAAGTCCTGCGGCTTGTACGATAAAGACAATAAATATTAATCCCAAACAAACATTGATAATTCGATGAAGTGCTTTGCTTTCTGAAAATAACTGAATGAATGATAAAATCATTAAGACTCCACCAATCATACAATAAGCAATCATCACCCAAAAGAAAACGTTGTATTTGTTGTATAACACTTCTATCTCAACTTTTGTTGGAGAAGGCACAACATTTTTACCCCATTTTTGTTGGTATTTATCGATATAATCTACCGCATTATCTGCAGGCGTCCAATTACCATTTTCTAATCCTTTCGAAACCATGTTAAAATAAACACTAATCATTCCAAGTGCCATTGTATCGATTTCTACAGGATTTTCTTGTGTTTGATAAATCCAAGAAGTCCAACGCTCTGAAGGATCATTCTGAACTGGAATTATTTTTAATTGATATCCTTTTGCAGTTTGATCTAAAATATTGAAACGCTCTGTAACCTTAATTACTTCCTCATCAAATTTAGAACGCTCTGAAGGTTTTCTTGAGAATGCCTCGTTATAGGCTTTATCTAATTTAAAACGAGTCGTTTTTGGATCGATCAAATTCATTAAAGATGTGTAACCATCTTCGTTTGCGTTTGTAATTTTCTTTAAACGATCTCCTCCTTTATCTCCAACTTCAATCATCGGAGCATTTACCCAATAAGCAGGGTCTAATTGCAAAGAAATAAACCATTTATTGGCAGATAATCCGTGGAATTTATCTTTTTTATAAACTTTTCTAAGGATTTCTAAAGCTTGCGTATTAACAGGTTTTATACGTCCTTCGATATCTTGTGTAAGTAAATGACCAAATTTATCAGCGTGCTCGTCCGGAATTTTTACGTTCTTCGCTAATTCATCACCATCAGCCATTTTTGTAGAAAAACTACCAATGTGCTCCGATGAATGAACATTACCTTTTTCCGAATCAGTCTGAATTTTTTGATGTCCATTTTTTTCGCCATCAGTAGTACTTGGATTTTGAGCAAATGCTAATCCAGAAAGTAAAAATAATGGAAGTAAAATATTTACTTTTTTGGTATGTAAACTTTTTAATAAAGAGTTTAATTGTGTAAAACGAGTTCCTTTCCAGAATAATGAAACAAACATTCCCCCAAATAATAAGAAGTATCCTAAATAAGTAATGTTAGTTCCCCACCAGTCTTGGTTAACTTGTAAAATAGTTCCGTCTTCTGTTGGGAAATAACTCGATTGGAAGAAACGGTAACCTTTATAATCCATTACATTGTTCATATAAATGTGATGTTTTGTTTCTTTTCCTTCGTCGATAACTGTAATGTTAGATTCGAAAGAAGAAGGATTTGTAGAGCCAGGGTAACGATCTAAAATAAAGTCATCTAAACGAATACTAAATGGAACTTTTACTAATTTTGAACCGTAACCTAACGAAATATTCATTCCGTCAATTTGTACGTCAGCAGAATAATTTGTGACACCTTTTCCACCAACAATCGTCACTGTATCGCGTTTATCACCAACAATAACTTCGGCTCTAATTGCACCAGGTAGATTTTTTTCTTCTGCTTTAAATTTAGAACCTTGTCTATATAAAACTTCTCCTTTGAAAGCCGGATTTGGAACTACAAATTGCGCTCCGTTGATTGTATACAATGAACGTAATTTTAATGGAGCAGGAACATTAAACTCAACTTTTCCAGCACCTTCTTGCAATTTCTGCATGTCTGTAATTTGTCCAACTTGTTGTCCAACCATTTGTACATATTCTCCTTCGAAAGGTGATTTGATAACCAAATTTTCTCCTTCTCCAGTAATTTGTACAGCACCATCTTGCGGTCTATTGTACGAAACTAAAGTTCCATTAACACTTTTGATTTCACCATTTCTGATGAAAACAGAATTACGTCCAGTTTGTCCAACTGTTACGATTTCTAAAACATTAATTCCTTCTTTTTTTCTTACAACTGTATCTAAAGCGTGTGGTACGTAATCAAAAGTTTTTAATTTAATGACTTTATCTTTGAACTGATATTCACCTTCAAAGTGTCTATGGAACAAAGAACTTGTACTATCTTTTCTGTCAAAATATGTCATGTTGTATTGATGATTGTCGTACGCTAAACGTTGTGTACCATCATCAACCATCATCTTGAAATAAGATTTGTACGATGTAATTTCGTTACTTGTTCCTCCTTCTGGAATAGGCATTTCACCCTCGAAACTGATGTAACGAGTAATTCCTCCTCCAATAAAAATAAACAAAAATGCTAAGTGGAAAACCAACAAAGGCAATTTTTCCTTTGACCATAATCGGTATCGTTTGATATTCATTAAGAACAAAACGATCAACCAAATCATTAATACCTCAAACCACTTTGCCTCGTAAATAACAGCTTTTGCAGTAGCCGTATCGTAGTCATTTTCAATGAAAGTGGCATAACCCATGGCGATTGCGTAGATGAATAGCAAGACCGTCATGGTTCTGGTAGAAAATAGATATTTTTCTAATTTACTCATTACTTATAATTGAATTACAAAAATAGGCGAGTTTATCAGATAAAGCATTAAAACTTAAATGATTTTTATTAGAATCAATTAGTTAATAGAATGTTAAATATGTTGTGCCAAAATTGATTTTAAATGTTTAATAAACACACTGTTAATCAGAAATGTTTATAACAAAGCATTTTATTCAAAAATAATTTGTTAAGAAAATATTTAGAAATATCAAAAACATATCTTAAAAGGAACAACTTTTGTTAAAGAACAATAACTAAATTATAATGATATGAAAAAATTAACTCAAATTTTATGTGCTACAGCATTTATTTTTGCTTTAGCAAGTTGTCATAACAGCAAGGCTGTTGCATACCAAAAAGATAATGGTACAGGTGGGTATACCGAAGAAAAGGTGAACAATGATACGTATATTGTTAGTTTTGATGGAAACGAATACAATAAAAAAGACAAAACGTTTGACTATGCTTTGTTGAGAGCAGCAGAAATTGGTCAACGTAATAATTTCGATTATTTTGCAATTTTAAGTACAGTGAACGATAAAGTATTGGAAAAAAGTAACAGCTATACAAAGTTAGATAATAATGATACGTGGCTGAAAGTGCAATATTTCAAAAACAGTAAACCAGTAAAATTTCAAACGGTTTATGAACCAGCTGTTGTAATAAAAGATTTACATAAAAAATATAAAATTAAATAAGGATACAAACCACTCATTTGAGTGGTTTTTTTGTTTTGGAATAAATTAACATTTTCGATGACACAATATGGCGTTTTAACTTCTCAACTTTGTACTATGTTCGTATTGATAGATTGTAATAATTTTTACGCCAGTTGCCATCGTGTTTTTCAACCGAAGCTTCTTCATCAGCCAATTGTAGTATTGTCTAATAATGATGGTTGTGTAATTTCGCGTTCTGCCGAAGCAAAGTTAGCTGGAATTCCAATGGGTGCGCCTGCGCATCAATTTCAGCGTATTTTTGAACAGAAAAAAATCAAAGTTTTTTCGTCAAATTATCAATTATATGCGGATATGAGCAGTCGTGTAATGTCGATTTTATCGTTGTATTCGCCTGATCAAGAAATTTATTCGATAGACGAATGTTTCTTAAAATTGAATGGATTTGAACGTTTTGATTTGAAAAATTACGGATTAGAAATCAAATCTAAAATATATCAATTTACAAAATTGCCAGTTTGTGTCGGAATTGCTCCAACAAAATCCTTGGCGAAATTAGCGAATCATATTGCGAAAAAATTTCCAGAAGTTCATCAAGGAATTTATGTTATTCAGACGCAAGAACAAATCCATAAAGCGTTAAAATGGTTAAATATTGAAGATGTTTGGGGAATTGGTAGACGAATGTCACGACGTTTGAGAATGATCGGTGTCAATAAAGCGTTGGATTTTGTACAATTAAAAGATGATTTTCTTCGGAAAGAATTTTCGATAGTAGGTTTGCGTTTGAAAAAAGATTTGTTAGGTGAAGCGGTGTTAGATTTAGAAGCGATTTCGGCAAAGAAAAGTATTGCAACGACGCGTAGTTTTGAAGAATATACCAACGATTTTGAATATGTAAAAGAGCGTGTTGCTACTTTTGCGGTTTCGTGTGCAGAGAAACTTCGGAAACAGAATTCTTCTTGCAATTTGGTTACAGTTTTTATTCAGACCAATAATTTTGATAGAAATAAACCACAATATTACCGTACAATTTCGGTCCATTTACCTTACGAATCGAATTCAAGTATAACGTTGTCCAAATTTGCAATTAAAGCTTTTGAGCAAATTTATAAAGATGGTTATGAGTACAAAAAGGCTGGAGTAGTGGTGTCTGGAATTGTTTCGTCAGATCAAAAACAATTATCGCTTTTTGAAGAAGAAAATCCAAATCACCCAGATTTGATGAAAGTCATCGATTTGTTGAACAAAAAATTTGGTGCGGCAAAAATAAAATTAGCTTCGCAAGAGTTGAATAAAACGTGGAAAATGCGTCAAAATAATTTATCACCTTGTTATACAACCAAGTGGAAAGATTTGTTGGTGGTGTATTAAACGATAGAAAAAATGAATGGAGAGATAAAAATGTTAGACAAAGAACTCAATCTTTTTGTGATAAATACAGATGGTGAGAAAAAATATATTCCGAATTTTGGTCATGTAAATGCTGGATTTCCTTCGCCTGCGGAAGATTTTGTAGATGATAAGATAAGTTTGGACGAACGTTATTTAATGCATCCCGAATCTACTTTTTTGATTGTTGTTGGCGGAGATTCGATGTATCCTGTTTATCAAAAAAATGATATTTTGGTGATTCGGACAGATCTTATTCCGTTGCATCATGATGATATTATTGTTTCCGTTAATAATGAAGATTATACGTTGAAACGTTTTGATAAAATAAACAATAAATTGATTGCGATAAATCCAAATTACAAAGATTGTGTGCAAATACACGAAAATGATGAGGTGGTTATTTTAGGTATTGTGGGTGTCTTGGTGAGAGAAAAAACAAATAGAATTTAAACCTTTGCTGTAACTTTTTTATAAAACATGCATCTTAATAGTAAAGATATGATGTTATGAGAAAATTTATTTTATTGTGTTTTGCAGTGATGTTGGTACAATCTTGTGTGACAATTTCAACCGTTTCGAATGTATCAACGAATGCATCAAGATATTTGAGTATTGATGGAATTTATAAAACAGAAGGAACAACATATTCAGCAACAAAAGTGATTAGACGAAATAATAATCAAATCTTTTTGGACTTTACACAAATGCAAGGAGAAGTTTATTATTTCTTGAAAACAAATCAAGATATAGAACTTGAATTAGATTATGAAGTGAAACAAAAAAATGGTTTAATGGATTTCTCGATTGTAGATTATACAGGAAAAGAATTAACTCAAATAGGTAGTGCTTCAAAAGGGAAAATGAATAAAAAAGAATCTATTCATTTAGAATCTTATAAAAGTTATAGAATCAATTTTAAAGGAGATGAATTTAAAGGAAAAGTATCTGTTCAGTTAAATAATAAATAAAAATAAATAAGGTCGA